>JBDKKX010000104.1:0-12203 GCA_039795795.1 Bacteroidota bacterium
CGTTGAAAAGCGTAATGTCTGTTGCTGGTTTTATTTGTAAATGGAGGTCTGCCCCACTTGCCGAATCCGTTTTTCGAGGGTCAACCACAATGATTTTAACATTGGGATTCAATGATTTATGCTTTTCCAACCTGCGCCACAAGATCGGATGACACCAAGCAGGATTCGCGCCCGCCACCAAAACACAATCCGATAATTCAATATCGTCATAACAAACAGGCACCGAATCTTCGCCCAAAGCCAATTTATAACCCACCACCGCGCTCGACATGCACAATCGAGAATTCGTATCAATGTTGTTCGACCCAATAAAACCTTTCATCAACTTGTTCGCAACGTAATATTCTTCGGTCAACAGCTGTCCCGAACCGTAAATACCAACCGATTCTGCCCCATATTTATCCATCATCGTCTTGAAAACACGGGCTGTCCGTTCCAAAGCCGTGTCCCAAGACACTCTTTGACGCGGCATGTTTTTATTCCAACGCATTTCAGGATACAGCAATCTATCCGTTTTATCCCAAGCCGTGTAATGCAAATTCATGCCTTTGGAACACAATAAACCCCGATTGGAGGGATGTTCTGGGTCGCCTTCGACGGTAATTTTGCCGTTTTTTTGCTCCGTAACGAGGATGCCACATCCTACACCACAATAACAACAAGTTGTTTTATAAATATTTTTTTGATTCGCCGCCATCTGTTCACCTTGAATTTTAATTTTAAAAACACAGATAACACTTTTTTGAATTGGGATTCAAAACCAGTGTTACCGTGATTTAAACAATTATTCTCAATATCTACAACCATCTTTGTTTGAAATTGGATAATGCGTTTTTATAGCAATTTCCAATTTGAAAAATTATGATACGAATGGATGTACGGATTTTTTCTTGTCATTCCGTAGGAAACTAAGTTTCCTACGGAATGACAAGAAAAAATCCGTACATCTATTCGTATCGTAATTTTCCAAAATGAAACTACTTCGTTTGCTCTAAGCAGGTTTTAAATCATTGACTTTTAAGGATTTATCTGCCTTAACAGGCACTTTTCCAAATTTAGTTACAGCGATTATTAATGCCGCGACAATCGCCATTCCCCCAATATAGAAAAAAGCAGTGCTATATGTAATATTCGGATTCTTAAACAAAAAACCCATCGTCATCCCACCAATATTGCCGCCAGCACCCACAATGCCCGCGACCATACCCACATTTTTAGGATTAATAAAAGGAGTCAAAGCATACGTTGCCCCATTTGCCATTTTCAAAAATAAGGCGAAAACGACCATCCAAGTTATCGCAACCCACAAACTAACTGCTCCTGAAAACATCATTAATCCTAAACCTTCCATACAAATCAAAATCGCCAAAAGCCGACCTTTGCCCGTCAAACCCCATTTTTTGCCAATGCTATCTGCCCAAATGCCGCCCACAGCGCGTGCAAATAGGTTCATTAATCCAAAAGTACCCGCTAAAAAACCTGCCGATTTCATATCCAAATGAAAATTATCCACAAAATAAAGGGCTGCTACATTGTCAAAAGTGATTTCCATTCCAAAGCAAATCGAGTACGCAAACGCCAAAGACCATACTCGCCAATCCAATACGACTTCTCTCCAATCTGCTTTTTCCGCAACAACCGTTTCGCGGTTAATATCTTCATAATTGCCTGATGGTGAATCTTTTGTGAACTTCCAATAAAGTACAGCACAGACTAATAACAAAACACCCGGAACGAGCATTGCCAATCTCCAAGCATCGTGTTTCGAGTAACCTGCTGCGACAATTGAGGCGAAAATCAACGGCATGACCATATTCGTAACGCCGCCGCCCAGATTGCCCCAACCGCCTGCGACCGCATTTGCCGTTCCTTTGATATTCGGCGCGAACATGACCGACGTATGATATTGTGTAATCACGAACGATGCTCCAATGATGCCTATCGCAAACCGAAATAGTAAAAAAGTCTCATAACTATTCGCCAAACCCACCAAAAAAACAGGGATTGAGCAAAAAATTAACAACGCTGTATAAGTTTTACGCGGTCCCCAAGTATCGCACAGGCGACCAATGAAAAGTCGTGCAATAATCGTTGCCGAAACGGACGCAATCATAATATTACCAACTTGCGCTTTGGTCAAACCTAAATCTTCTCGAATCGTCGGCATCAAAGGCGCAAGCCCAAACCAACCGAAAAAACAGGCAAAAAAAGTCAGCCAAGTAACGTGAAATGTGCGCATTTGAACGCTACTGAACGAAAATATAGGTAATTTATCGAATGGCTGATTGGCGTTTGAATTTGAATAATCCATTTTTTATGCTTTTAATTTTGTTAATAAATATTTGATAATCAATGATTTGTCAAAATTGTCGAATAGCATCACCATTCGACAAAAATTAATTTTAAAAACTCAATATAACTCAGTAATGAATTTTGTAATCAACTTCATGCAAGCCTAATTTTGTACCATTTGCTCCAATGAATCATCGAAGCAGCTTGTCCCCAACGCTGTGCGTCTTGAATGGACATGCCGAAATCTCTTTTTTCCAATTTGTCGTTGAAAGCGGGTCGAACCCGTTGAGGCATAGAACCGAAAGGAACTGCACAGAGCAGTTTAGGCGTACTCGAACCATAGCGGATGTCGCCACGAGTACGGATGGAAGCAGAAAGAGCAAGTTGGGCGGAACTATTTTTAAAAAAAAGACAAAAAAATAGCCCAACACCCAACAAACGTTTGTTGATGTTCCGTTTTTTCATTTGCTTTGCAATGAAATTGTGAAATGATGTAAAAATTTGTTTCACGCGTTGCCTCGGAACGACCCCACTCGTTTTCGAGGCTTTTTTATGAATCCACTTCCCGCGCCTGAATTTGCTATAAAAGTCCCCACTCGAAGCAAATTTTTGACACTTCATAATTGCCGTTTGACCCGCAAACATGAGTTGAATTGTGCATCCATGACACAAAGCTATATGCGTTTTTTATAACTTCCAAATCGTGTATTTTCAAAATGCTCTTTTTAAGGGTCAAAAGAGCCGTTTTTAACGATTTTGCATTTTGCGATTCACCATTTTTATTTTTCCAAAAGGTAGGTTTCGTAAAATAATTATTTATTTTAAGCCTTTTTTTAAAATAAAATTCTTTCTGCAAAATTTCTATCTCGTTTAGTAATTTTTATTTTTAAACTAAGTAAAAGTGCCTGTACCTTTGTCCCAACAGAACTCGCAAAAGTCCCTACTTGAAGCAAAAGGAGATACACTTGAATCGTGCGCAAGAAGAAATTGTGGAAACATATAGATTTTTTTTGGAACACATAGAAACATAGAACACATAGATTTTTTAATTCCTTGATTTTTAAGAGATTAAAAAATCTATGTGTTCTATGTTCCTATGTGTTCCAAAAAAAAACGATGTGTTTTCGCCGAAACTATTTATTCACAATTCAACCGCATGAAAATGGCAAAACCTAAAATTGTCGTGGTGGGAAACGGCATGGTCAGCTACAAATTTTGTGAAAAACTCCTTGCGAAATCGAATATCGATGCTTTTGACATCACGGTTTTCGGAGAAGAACCGCGCCCTGCGTATGATAGAGTGCATCTTTCCGCTTTTTTTGAGGGCAAAACAGCAGAAGATTTGACACTCGCTCCTGTTTCATGGTATGAACGCCACCAAATCAAGCTTATTTTGAGTGATCCCGTCGTCAATTTGGATACGGCTTCCAAAACGGTCACTTCTCATCATGGCATCCTTCAAAAATATGATTATTTGATTTTGGCAACAGGTTCGAGTGCCTTCGTGCCACAGATTGAAGGCGTGAATAAACGCGGCGTTTTCGTCTATCGCACGATTGAGGATTTGGAATTGATGAAAAAGTATGCGCAAAAAGCACGGATTGGCGCAGTTATCGGCGGTGGTTTGCTGGGTTTGGAGGCTGCAAAAGCATTGTTAGATTTGGGCATTCCAGAAACGCATGTTATTGAATTCGCGCCGAGATTGATGCCGCGTCAAATTGATATGGGTGGTTCACAAGTGTTGCAATCCAAATTAGAAGATTTGGGTTTGAAAATTCATCTTTCTAAAAATACGGAGCAAATTTTGGGCGAAAATCAAATTACAGGGATGCGTTTTGCCGATGAAACGGTGTTGAAAGTGGATATGTTAGTCATCTCGGCGGGCATCAAACCGCGTGATGAATTGGCACGAATTGCAGGTTTACAAGTTGGTGTGAGGGGCGGCATTGTGGTCAATGAAAAATTACAAACGACTGATAATCAAATATTTGCGATTGGTGAATGTGCGTTGCATCATGGGATGATTTACGGTTTGGTTGCGCCCGGTTATGAAATGGCGGAGGTCGTTGCGACGAATTTGACAGGAGGGCAAAAGGTTTTTAAAGGGTATGATATGTCTTCCAAATTGAAATTGATTGGGGTGGATGTGGCGAGTTTTGGAGACCCCTTTGCGGGCAATCCGTATGCGGCAGGAGTGGATGAACGCGGTTGTAGAAGCATTGTTTTTCGCGATGAGGCAAAAGGGATTTACAAAAGAGTAAATATTTCTGCCGATGGAAAACATTTGGTTGGGGGCGTTTTAATTGGCGATGCGACGCAATTTGGCATGTTACAACAAACCGTTGCAAATAAAATTTTGTTGCCGCCGAATGCAGAAGATTTAATTTTGGGTTCAAGGGGGGGCGCGGAAAGCGGTAGTGGCGTGATGGATTTGCCAGAGGAAGCCTTGATTTGTTCTTGTGAAGCGGTTACGAAAGGTCAAATTTGTGCACAAGTGACGGATAATGAGTGTTTTACAATTGATGCTATTAAAAAATGTACGAAAGCGGGAACGGGTTGTGGCGGTTGTGTGCCGATGGTGAAAGATTTGATTCAAGGTTCGATGAAAAAAATGGGGCGAGTCGTGCGCAATATTATTTGTGAACATTTCGACCATACGCGACAAGAATTATTTGATTTGATGAAAATCAAAAAAATTAAAACTTATGATTTAGCACTTGACACGTTGGGCAAAGGGCATGGTTGCGAAACTTGTAAACCTGTGGTTGCGTCCATTTTGGCGAGTCTTTGGAATGAACCGATTCAAAAACAAGCGACGATTCAAGATTCTAACGACCGTTTTATGGCGAATATTCAAAAGGGAGGGAGCTATTCTATCGTTCCGCGCATCCCTGGTGGGGAAATTACGCCTGAAAAATTGATTGTTATGGGACAAATCGCTCAAAAATGGGGGCTTTATACGAAAATCACGGGTGGTCAGCGCATTGATATGTTTGGTGCACTTATAGGAGATTTACCTTATATTTGGGAAGAGTTGATTGCGGCGGGTTTTGAATCGGGTCATGCGTATGGAAAGGCGTTGCGAACGGTGAAAAGTTGTGTGGGTTCGACTTGGTGTCGGTTTGGATTGCACGATGCGGTGACTTTTGCGATTGAAATTGAAAATCGGTATAAAGGGTTGCGCTCGCCGCATAAGTTAAAATCGGCGGTTTCGGGCTGTATTCGGGAGTGTGCGGAGGCAAATTCAAAGGATTTTGGGTTGATTGCGACGGAAAAAGGTTGGAATTTGTTCGTTTGCGGCAATGGCGGTTCTAAACCTGCTCATGCAAAACTCTTGGCTTCCGACTTGGATAGCGCGACTTGTATTCAATATATTGACCGTTTTTTAATGTTTTACATCAAAACGGCAGAGCCTTTAACTCGAACTTCGGTTTGGTTGTCGAAAATGGAGGGTGGCATGGATTATTTGAAGGAAGTCGTGATACACGATGCTTTGGGCATGGCGGCGCAGTGGGAAACGGAGATGAATAGCCTTGTCGGAACGTATCATTGCGAATGGAAACATGCGGTCGAAACGCCCGAAATTCGCAAACGCTTTAATCATTTTGTGAATACGGCGGAAAAAGATCCGTCTGTTAAATTTGAAAATCTTAGAGAACAGAAAAAAGCAACTTGGTAAATTTTGAATTAAAAAATTAAAATCAATGAATCCAACTTCAAATATTACATGGGTTGCTGCTTGCAAAACAACGGATGTACCCGAAAATGGTGGCGTTTGTGCCTTAATTCATGGCGAACAAATCGCTATTTTTCATTTTGCGCGCCTCAATCAATGGTTTGCGACTCAAAATGAATGTCCGCATAAAAAACAAATGGCATTATCACGCGGCATGATTGGTACACAAGGCGATGAACCCAAAGTAGCATGTCCATTTCATAAAAAAACGTTTTCATTGGAAAGCGGTCAATGCTTGTCGGGAGACGCTTTTACAATTAAGACGTATCCTGTGCAAATAGAAAATGGGCAAGTTTTTATCGGTTTGGCTTTAAATTAAATTACGATACGGATTGGAACACAGATGATACAGATTTTACAGATTTGCACGGATTTTTTTGAATTTATGCTGAATTTTAAGCGTAAATTCAAAAAAATCCGTGCAAATCTGTAAAATCTGTATCATCTGTGTTCCAATCCGTATCGTAATTTAAAATGCCTAATTCAAAAAGTTAAACCTTCTTTATCGTAATCACCACCGATTTGGAAGTCGGCGTTAAACTTTTATCTGCAAAAGAATCTATCGGAATTAACGTATTTGCTTCTGGAAAATATGTCGCAACGTCTCCTTGCGGAATATCGTATGGCACCACCAAATATTTTCGAGATTCCCGCGTCACGCCGTTGAAATGACTGTACAAATCGACGACATCATTCATCCGCAAACTTGCCGCCGCCATATCTTTTTCATTCATCAAAACAACCCGTCTTTCGTTGTAAACGCCCCGATAACGGTCGTCCAAACCATAAATCGTCGTATTGAATTGGTCATGCGTCCGAATCGTCATCATCATATATTCTCCCGCTTGCAACGTCCATTTCGGCGCGGGATTGACGGTGAAATGCGCTTTTGCATCCAGCGTCGTGAATTTGCGTTCCCTCGGACCATTCGGCAAGTAAAAACCACTCGGTTTTTGCACGCGTTCGTTGTAATTGTCAAATCCGGGAATGATGCTTTCAATCAAATTGCGAATATTGTCATAATTGTCGCGCATTTCAATCCAATTCACTCGCGTCCGATTTTTCAACGTTGCGTAAGCCAAATCACAAACAATTGCCGTTTCGCTTTTCAACTGCGGCGAACACGGAGCTAAAATCCCCGTTGAAGTTTGCACAACCCCCATTGAGTTCTCAGTCGTAACATATTGATTACCAGACTTTTGAGTATCAATTTCCGTCCGTCCAAGGCAGGGTAAAATAATCGCCGTTTTGCCGTGAATCAAGTGACTCCGATTGAGTTTCGTCGAAACGTGAACCGTCAAATTGCAACGGCGCATGGCTTCTGCTGTAAATTCAGTATCAGGCGTTGCCGATAAAAAATTGCCACCAAGCGCGAAAAAAACATTCGCTTTACCATCATACATCGCTCGAATCGCAGAAACCACATCATATCCATGCGCTCTCGGCGGCTCAAAACCAACCACTTCCTTGATTTTATCCAAAAACGCAGGTTTAGGCGCTTCCCAAATCCCCATCGTGCGGTCGCCTTGCACATTGGAATGCCCGCGCACAGGACAAGTCCCAGCACCCGGTTTGCCAATCGAACCTTTCAACAACAACAAATTGACAATTTCTTGAATATTGCCAACTGCGTTTTTATGCTGCGTCAAGCCCATTGCCCAACAAATGATAATCTTCTTTTTTTCAATACAAAGGCGCGCCGCTTCCCGAACTAAATTTTCTGGAACCCCACTCCGTTTAACCAAATCCTTAAAATCCTGTTTCGACAAATCTTCCAAAAACGCGTCAAGTCCTACCGTTTTCTCTTTAATAAATTCATGGTCAAAAACACTGCCTGGCTTTGCCTTTTCCGCCTCGTTCATCAATAACATAATTGCTTTTAATAATGCAACATCGCCATTGATTTTCACTTGAAGGAACAAATCTGCCAATTTAATCCCACCTTTCAACATCCGAGAAACACTTTGCGGATTCGTATAATGCAACAAACCCG
The DNA here is from genome assembly GCA_039795795.1 of Bacteroidota bacterium. Lineage (GTDB taxonomy): Bacteria > Bacteroidota > Bacteroidia > Chitinophagales > Saprospiraceae > JAAFJT01. The sequence goes on from JBDKKX010000104.1 coordinate 8,022, forward strand.
CTTCAGGCAATGGATTGATGGCGACAATCGTTCCACCATTATCTTTACACTTTTCGAGCGCGGACAACATTCGCGGATGATTGGTACCCGGATTTTGACCAATGACTAAAATCAATTCCGCTTCATACATATCTTCCAACGTCACCGAACCTTTGCCCAAACCCACCGTCGCAGATAAACCTGTACCACTGGATTCATGGCACATATTAGAACAATCTGGCATATTATTCGTCCCATATTCCCGAATAAACAATTGATACATAAACGCAGCTTCATTGCTCGCCCTTCCCGACGTGTAAAAAACAGCGCGGTCCGGCGAATCCAAAGCATTTAACTCCTTGGCAATCAAGGACATAGCCGCATCCCATGAAATCGGTTCATAATGATTGCTGCCTGCTCTTAAAACCATCGGTTCGGTTACACGACCACTTTTGCCAATTTCAAAATCCGTCCATTTCGACAATTCTTGAACACTGTACTTTTTGAAAAAGTCCGGTTTCAACATTTTTTTAGTGGCTTCTTCGGCAATCGCTTTCACGCCATTCTCACAATATTCACCTAATTTAGAACGGTCGTCATCTGGGTCGGGCCAAGCACAACCTGGACAATCAAAACCACCTTTTTGATTGATTTGAAACATCGTACGCACCGCGTCGGTCGGATTCATCCATTTCATGGCATGTTGAATCGACGAAGTGATAGCAGGCATCCCAACCGCACCCGTTTTAGGTTTACCGACGTTTAAACCCGTAAAATGTTCGGGCGTTAATGCCTCCGTACCGTCGTTGACGGTTTTCTCTAAGACCACAATATTGTGACCTTTATGTTCCACGTTATCGAATTGATTATCAGCCATTTTTAATGAATTTATAAATGATGAATTTGATTTAAATGAAAATGGTAAAGCGCGTCAATTTGTTGAGTTAAAATCGCCGTTTTGGAAAATTATGATACAATGGGAACACAGATAACACGGATTTTACAGATTTACACGGATTTTTTTTTAGTTTTTTTTGGAGTTAGAGCAAGAATTCAAAAAAAATCCGTGTAAATCTGTGAAATCCGTGTTATCTATGTTCCCATAGTATCCCAATTTTCCAAAGCAGAACAAATTAAGGTTTTTCAAAACAAACTCTTTCTAAACCTGTGTAGATATTAAAACGCTGTTTTTTTAAAAAACCGATTACGGTCATATTATTTTCATGCGCCAACTGTACCGCAAGGCTCGAAGGCGCACCCACTGCCGCCAATATCGGAATCCCCGCCATCATCGCCTTTTGCACCAATTCAAAACTGCTCCGACCACTGACCAACAAAATAAAATGCTGTAAAGGTAACATTTGATGCTGCATCGCCCAACCAATCAATTTGTCCAGCGCATTGTGCCGCCCGACATCTTCGCGCAAAGCAATCAACTCGCCCGACGTATTAAACAAAGCCGCCGCATGAATCGCGCCCGTCGAATCAAAAACAGCTTGCGCTTGACGCAATTTTTCAGGCAATTCAAACAAAATATCCTTTTTCACCCTCGGCAAACCTTGCGTCAACCAAAAACAACTGGTCGTGTGAATCATATCTATCGAAGCCTTTCCACAAACCCCACAACTCGACGAAGTATAAAAATGTCGCTGCAATTTACCCGCATCAAACGTTACAAAAGGTTGTAAATCCACCTGCACCACATTCAATTGCGCCGCTTCCTCCAAAAAATTCGCCGTATAACGCACCGAAAGCACATCCTCATAACCACTAATAATGCCTTCCGTCAACAAAAAACCCAATGCCAATTCAAAATCCTGACCTGTCGGCGTGCGCATCGTGACGCTGATACTTTGTTTTCGACGCTGATGCAACGCCCCAAAAGCAATCACTATTTCAAGCGGCTCTTCGGCAGCGAGCGTATCTTCCGTTTCCAACATTCCATCCGCCGTCACGCGCTGAATTGGAATTTTGACTAAATGCTTAGACAAATAATTTGGCTTCAAGATTCGATTTTAAAATTAAGTTTTGATAAAATAACGCTAATGCAAATGTAATTACCTTTTGTGCTTCAAAAAGGCAACAATATTATCAAAAAAAATATTAATTATGATACAATCGTTGTATTTTTAATATTCATTCCATTCCTATATTTGTAAATGATTCTATGTTGACTTTTTCAGTATAAAAACCATAAAATAACCTAAAAAAGCAAAATATTTTTTTGTGATTTTAAGCCATTTTATCCTTTTTATTCTGAAAATAAATCACGTACATAACGAGTATTCAATTTTAAACAAAAAAAAATTCATCAAAAAATGGCATTACTCTCCTTTTTGGACAGAGAACATTCTATTGCGCGCCCCGATTACAATCGTTGGTTATTCCCACCTGCTGCATTAGCCGTCCACATGTGTATCGGACAAGCGTACGGGTTAAGCGTTTTTAACATTCCATTATCGAAATTGTTGCCTGTCGTGGAAGGTCAGCCAAATGCAAACTGGCCTTTGACGACAACCGTTTGGATTTTCAACATTGCCTTTTTCGTATTAGGATTATCTGCTGCGTTTTTTGGCAAATGGGTGGAGAAAAATGGACCGCGTAAGACCATGTTTACTTCTGCGTGTTTCTTTGCAACAGGTTTTATGATTTCCGCTTTGGGCGTACAAATGCACAATATTTGGTTATTGTACTTAGGCTATGGTGTTTTTGGCGGTATTGCCTTAGGTTTGGGGTATATTTCACCCGTTTCGACGTTGATTAAATGGTTTCCGGACCGTCCGGGCATGGCTACTGGGATGGCAATCATGGGTTTTGGCGGTGGTGCGATGATTGGTTCGCCGTTAGCGTCTAACTTGATGGATTATTTTGGCAATAAAGTTCAAAGCGCGGGAGTCGTCATGACATTGGTGACGATGGGCGCATTGTACTTTTGTATGATGATGTTCGGCGTTTTCGCAGCACGCGTCCCTGCACCCGATTGGAAGCCCGAAGGTTGGACTCCGCCTGTTGCAGGAACGAATAAAATGATGACTTCTGCGAATGTGGATGCAGATACTGCTATCAAAACGCCTCAATTTTGGCTTTTATGGGCAATTTTGTGTTTGAATGTGACCGCAGGTATTGGCGTTTTGTCCCAAGCGTCTCCGATGATTCAAGAAATGTTTTCAGAAGCCAGCAAAGGAGTCGGTAAAGGCATCACGCCTGCGGCAGCAGCAGGTTTTGTAGGCTTATTGAGCCTTTTCAACTTAGTGGGACGGTTTTTCTGGTCTTCTTTCTCGGATTATACAGGTCGTAAAGTGATTTACATGATTTATTTAGGTTTGGGTACTTTGTTATATGCGTTGATTCCGACCGCAGGTCAAATGGGCAGTGCGGGCGTGTTTGTAGCGATTTTCTGTATCATTCTTTCCATGTATGGAGCTGGTTTTGCGACGATTCCAGCATATTTGCGCGATATGTTTGGCACGATGCAAGTTGGTGCGATTCATGGAAGATTATTAACCGCTTGGAGTACCGCAGCGATTGTCGGACCAACTTTGTTGACCGAGTTGCGCGAATCTCAAATCGCATCGGGTAAAGCAGCAGGTTTAACAGATTCTTTGGCAAAAGCAAGTGCTTATAATACGACCATGTATATTATGGCGAGCTTGTTGGTTGTGGGTTTCATTTGCAACTTGATGGTGAAACCAGTGGATGAAAAATTTCATTTTAAAGGATAAGCTTTTCAAAACAATTGTTATGAAAAATATTATTTGAATTAAAATTATTTTAAAAAACGTATTTAAAACAAAATAAAAAATGGAAAATAAGCAAAATCCATCCATTGCATTGATTTTATCTTGGGTTGTGGTCGGAATCCCGTTAGTTTGGGGCATCACACAGACCTTTTATAAAGCATTAGCATTGTTCAAATAAAATAAAAAAATGCTCCAAGAGTTTTGAAAACTTTTGGAGCATTTTTTTTTATTTGAACCCTGCGAACACTTGCATTTTTCCACAAAACGTTGTATCTTAGCAACGTATTTCAACAAAATTTCTTATGAGAAAACAGAATAATTGAAATAAGCGTGCTTATAAGTAGTTGAATAAAAATAAACGCTGTTAAAAAAAGCGTAACTTTGCGTCATGAAACCCTATCGCTACGTCCACTTAAGTGATTTGGAAAAAGAGACTCTGGAGGAGTGCTATAAAAATCACGAA
>JBDKKX010000105.1:0-12191 GCA_039795795.1 Bacteroidota bacterium
AAACAAGGACTTACCGAATCTACGCGGACGTAAATACAACGGATACAAAGAAGAAAAGGCTTCTAATTGTTCAATAAAATGCGTTCTGTCTAAATATAAATATTTTTCTGATATTAACCGATGAAAATCGGCTAATCCATAAGGTATTTTTAGCATAGGTTTTCTCTTTTTAAGATCAGTAAGAAAAGGATGTGGTTTTTAAGAATCTTGAAACGCTGTCCATTACCCACAAAATAAAATCTCGTAGAGATTTTGTTTTATGAGTAATGGACAGCGTTTCAAAATTGCGTCCAGTTTTATTTTATAATTATAACTTTTTTGCGCATCAATTTTCAATACGCTCTCACATTTTTATTTTCCATATAATTTATAAACGCTTTATTTACGACCGCATTCCCGCCTGGCGTAGGATATTTGCCTGAAAAATACCAATCGCCTGTATAATTCGGACACGCAATATGCAAATCTTCTATCGTTTGATAAAGGACTTCTATCGTCGGCGTGATTTCTGGTGGAGTCACAATTTGAGTAATTTTCCGACTCACTTCTTCACATTTAAACATATTGTAAAGTCTAACCAATTCATTATTAACCTTTTCTTTTGGTAAATTTTCTTGGGCTTTACACCGTTCATAAGTCGTCCAAAGCTCGTGTTCCATATTATTTTCCTTCAACAATTCCACCAAAGCGTTAAATGCTGCAAAATCACCCAATTTCGACATATCAATCCCATAACAATCGGGATAGCGAATCTGCGGCGCGGACGAGACAATAATAATCTTTTTCGGACGCAATCTTGACACTATTTTGATGATACTATTGCGCAAAGTCGTCCCGCGCACAATCGAATCATCCAATAAAACCAACGTATCCACTTCATTTTGAACAATGCCGTAAGTCACGTCATAAACGTAGGAAACCATTTCGCCTCGAGCCGCGTCGCTCGTGATGAACGTCCGCAATTTCTCATCTTTGACCACAATTTTTTCAATGCGCGGCGATACTGCAAGGATTTCATCCAACTTTTCAGGCGTTACGGTGTTGCCCAAAGCCAAGATTTGTTCTTTTTTCGTCTGCGCCAAGTACTTTAATAAACCTTCGCATAACCCAAAAAAAGCCGTTTCTGCTGTATTCGGAATAAAGCTAAAAACCGTGTTTTTAAAATCGTAATTAGTTGATTTTAAAACAGTTGGCACTAATAATTCGCCTAATTTTTTGCGTTCGTTGTAAATATCTCTATCCGTGCCCCGCGAAAAGTAAATGCGCTCAAATGAACAAGCGATACGCGGTACTTTAATCTCCTGCATTTCCGCATCGAATTGAAACGGCATTTCAGAAATACGCCCATCCTTTTTAATAATCAACGCATGTCCGGGAGCCAATTCCTCAATTTTGGAAAAATGTACATTAAAAGCCGTCTGAATCGCAGGTCGCTCCGACGCAACAACGACCACTTCATCATCAATATATTTGAAAGCAGGTCGAATGCCATTCGGGTCGCGCATCACAAACGCATCGCCGTGACCAATCAGCCCCGCCAAAACATATCCGCCATCAAATTTCCGAGCCGCCCGCCGCAAAATCCGTTGTATATCCAAATGATGCGTAATCAAATCCGTCAATTTTTGTTGCGGATAGCGTTCGGGCTTGTAATAATTGAACAATCGCTGAACTTCATCATCCAAAAAATGCCCAATTTTCTCCATTAAAGTCACCGTATCCGACTTTTCCTTCGGATGCTGCCCCAATTCCACGACCAAATGACGGAATAATTCATCCGTATTCGTCATATTAAAATTGCCCGCCAAAACCAAATTTCGACTAATCCAATTGTTCTGCCGCAAGAACGGATGCACTTGTTCAATCGTATTACCGCCATGCGTACCGTACCGCAAATGCCCCATCATCAATTCTCCCATGTAAGGATAATTATCTTTAAGGTATTGACAATCTGCCAATTGTGCATTAGACAAATCTTTAAAATTATTAGCAACTTGTTCAAAAACGTCCTTAATCGATTGCACAGCATTGCTGCGCTTGCGGCTGATATACCGCGAACCGGGGGGTGGATCCAGTTTAATCGTAACGATGCCCGCGCCATCTTGCCCGCGATTGCGCTGTTTTTGCATCAAAAGGTGAAGTTTGTTCAAACCATAGAAAGACGAGCCGTATTTTTCCTGATAATACTCCAACGGCTTCAGTAGGCGAATGAGCGCGATGCCGCACTCGTGTTTGATAGAGTCACTCATGACAGTCGGGTTGAGTTGCGTAGTTAAGGCACAAAGGTAGGAGATTTTTTGTAACCGCCAAAAGATTCTATAGTTAGTTTGAATTAGGAATTAAGGAAAAGCAGGAATTAAGGACACCTGTATCCTTAATTCCTGCTTTTCCTGCATTCCTAATTCCAATTCAGTTACAATCCTTCTTTTATATCTTCTTTCCAACCCGCAGGTTTGTTCAACCGCACGACGGTATTTGCTTTCTTACGCAAGCGCATATTCAATAATTCTACGCCCAAAGAGAACGCAATGGAAAAATAAATATATCCTTTACTTACATGTTGATGAAAACCTTCTGCAATCAGCATCACGCCAATCAAAATCAAAAAGGATAAAGCTAACATTTGCATCGTCGGATGCGTATTAATGAATTTGCTGACGGGCGCGGAAAATGCCATCATTACGCCAATCGAAGCAATCACGGCTATCATCATCACGAATACCTCTTGCGTCATGCCGATAGCGGTGAGGATGGAATCGAAGGAAAAGACGATATTGACTAAACAAATTTGTAGAATGACAGCCGATAAAGTGCTTTTTTTCGCGGTGTGGTGCAAGTCTTCGCTGCCTTCCAATTTGTGATGAATCTCTTCGGTACTTTTGTAAAGGAGGAAAATGCCACCGCCTGTTAAGATTAAGTCCTTGATACTCAATCCAATAGCGTGTCCGTCTTCTCCTTTGATAAATGGAATACTGAAAATGGGGTCGTTTAAAGATAGAATCCATCCGATGAATAAAAGTAATATCAATCGAAAACCCATGGCAAGCATTAAACCGATATTTCGAGCCCGACCGCGTTCTTTTTCGGGTAATTGATTGGCGACGATGGAAACAAAAATAATATTATCCACGCCTAAAACGATTTCGAGGAACGTTAGCGTCAATAAACTGAGCCATACATCGGCGGAGGCGAAATTGGGTAAACTAATTAAACTCATTGCTGTCATAATTTGCTTTAAAAATTGCTTATTTTAGATACTTTTGTGGTGATTTTGAGGAGGGTGGTTTGAAAACGGTTAAAAAAGTGCAATATTACAAGAATGGTTGCGACTTTCAAAAACGATTCCCCTTCATACAACCCGCATCGCCTTAAAAAAGTGCCTACAAAATTGATTTTGTGGATAAATAGGCTGTATTTCAAGTTGAAAATCCGAGATTAAACGATGGATTTATTTTTCAAAATTAAAAATAGCATCAAAAAAAATCTCAATACGGGACAAAAAATTACGATGCAAATGGGAACACGGATAACGCGGATTTTACGGATTTGCACGGATTTTTTTTAATTTATACCGAATTTTAAGCGTGAATTAAAAAAAAATCCGTGCAAATCCGTAAAATCCGCGTTATCCGTGTTCCCATTCGCTCTACACTTTTTATCCCGTACTAAGAAAAAAATTATAAAAAATGAAGTATCGCAGATTGAATCGTAACGAATTAGCGGATTTAGAAGCTGAATTTGTTCGTTTTTTGATTGCCAATGGCATTGACGCGGCGCATTGGACGCGCATGAAGGCGCAACAAACTCAAGAAGCGTTGGAAATGATTGATATTTTCAGCGATATGGTTTTTGAAACGAGTTTGAAAAAGGTGAAATATTTGAAAGCGCGTTCTAAATCGGATTTAAAATTGTTTCATTGCCAGCCGAATCAAATTGAACTCATTGCGTTGGAGGCAAAACCAAAATCCAGTTTTGATTTTACGAAGGATGTGGAATTAAGAACGCTGCTAAGTGCGCTTGCAGATGCTGCCGATGATAAATTAACGGTTTATAAAGCCCAAAAAAATTATCAAAAAGACCGCGAACGCGCTTTATTTGAATTGATGGAAGATGGTTGCCTGATTTGCGATGGGCATTTATTTGAAATGTTAAACAAAGCGTTTTAAAAAAATTAAATTGCGTCCATTTTCCCAAAAATGAACGCAATTTAATCTAAGAATCGTATATTTGCATCAAAATATGAGATAATGATGAATACCCAACTGCTGTTTCCGATAACTGCCCCCACCCCCGCGAATGCCTCTGCGATTACTGAAAACGCAGGTGTAGTGGATATGTTTTGTGGTGTAGGAGGGTTGACACACGGTTTTGTACAGGAATCCTTTCGCGTTTTAGCGGGTTATGACTTAGATGCTTCGTGTCAGTATGCTTTCGAGCATAATAATCAATCCCCTTTTATTCAAAAAGACATTGCAAAAGTCACTGCTGCAGAAATTAAGGAGCGTTTTGCACCTTGCGCCATTAAAATCTTGGTGGGGTGCGCGCCTTGTCAACCCTTTTCATCCTATAATTTTAAAAGTAAAGATAAAGAAAAATGGTCTTTATTAAATGAATTTGCTCGACTCATTCGAGAGGTACAACCGGATATTGTTTCTATGGAAAATGTGCCTCAATTATTGAATTTTACAAAAGAAGATATTTTTAAAAGTTTTTTACAAAATTTAGTGGATAATCAATATTTTGTAAATTATAAAATTGTAGAATGTACAAGATATGGCATTCCACAAAAGCGGAAACGATTGGTTTTATTAGCTTCTAAATTGGGTGCAATTGATTTGATACCACCGACACACGAGAAAGGTAATTTTGTAAGTGTCCGACAAACCATTGGAAAACTGGTACCGCTTGAAAGTGGGACACAATCTACAACGGACGCATTGCACAAAGCCGCAAAATTGAGTGCATTGAATATCAAAAGAATCCAACAATCTATTCCCGGTAGGACTTGGCGGGATTGGGATAAATCTTTGGTTTTAAAATGCCACCAAAAAAATACAGGTAAAAGTTATATGAGTGTTTATGGTCGCATGTTGTGGGACGAACCGTCGCCGACGATTACGACTCAATTTAATGGCATTGGGAATGGGCGATTTGGGCATCCAGAGCAAGATAGAGCCTTGAGTTTGCGGGAAGGTGCTTTATTGCAAACCTTTCCACCGACTTATGAGTTTATAAATCCTGCAAAACCAATGTCAACAGGCACTATCACCACTCATATTGGCAATGCAGTGCCCGTTCGTTTGGGGCAAGTGATCGCAAAAAGTATTTTAATTCACCTTGAAAATTATTGGAAACATGGCTAAACAATTAGAATTATATCCTCAATTTTCTGTAGAAGATCAAATGGCGGCTGAAAAGCAAATTGCGGACTTACAGAAAGTGGTAGATTATCAAATCACAGAATTTACTATCGAATTCTTAGTTCAAAAGTATCAACAAGGAAAGAAGACAGATACAAACGATATTTTTGTTCCCAATTATCAACGCAAGTTTGTATGGGACAGGAAAAAACAATCTTTATTTATAGAATCATTGCTTTTAGGATTACCGATTCCTTATATGTTTTCAGCAGATAGTCCAGAACATGAGGGCAGAGTTGAAATTGTGGACGGCTCTCAACGGTTACGCACTTTAGAGGCATTTCTTGATAATAAATTAGTATTGACGGGTTTAAAAAAACTGAATTTATTGAATGAATTTAGGTTTGAAGATTTACCTTTATCCAGACAAAGGCGATTTAAAGGACGCTCTATCAAAATTATAAAACTCACAGATAAAGCCGATTATGAAGTAAGAAAAGATATTTTCGAGCGCATTAATATTACCGCTACTGTATTGTCAGATATGGAAATTAGAAGAGGCGCGTATGAAAGTGATTTTACCAAATTTTTAGAGCATTGTGCTAACAATAATAAGTTTATACAACTTTGCCCGATTAGCAATAAGCGAAATGATAGAGAGGAAGCGCAAGAAATGGTACTTCGTTTCTTTGCATACGGAGAAAATTTGCATAATTTTACTCAAATCGTAAAAGATTTTAATGATGACTACACGAAAGAAAAAAGTAAAGGGTTTGATGCCGCTGTTATGGAAGAAGATTTTGAAAATATGCTTGATTTTGTAGATAAACATTTTCCGTACGGGTTTAAAAAAGGAGTTAATTATAGTTCTACACCAAGAGTCCGATTTGAAACGCTCTCCATTGGTGTTCATTTGGCTTTAAAAGAAAATCCTAATTTAATGCCTGCACAGCCAATCACAAATTGGATAGATTCTAAAGAATTTAAAGAACATGTAACAAGTGATGCTGCAAATAATCGCAATAGAGTGATTGCACGTATTAACTATGTAAAAAATAAACTATTATTCAATCTATGAAAGATGTCATTAATTTGTTTCAAGAACGCAAAGAGGAGGTCGAAATTTATTTTGAACATGCCAAATGTGCTTGGTCTGACGATGCTAAAATGACTTTCACGGCGGGCAATGTTAAACAAGTCACTAAATTGAGTTTGAAACTTAAGCAAATATTATCAGCAAATACATTTTTATTAATATATAATTTGGTGGAATCTACTGTATCAAGTGCTATTGAAGCCATTTACAGAGAGATAAAAGCTGAAAAAATATCTTATGATCATATAAGACCCAATATTCAAAAAGAAATTATTGAAAATATTAGAAAAAATATAAACACAAATGACTTTGTGGGTGCTGTTAACGAAATTACGATTGATGTTGTTAATCATCACCCTAAGTTGCGAGAACTGTTTTCTGGAAATGTAGATCAAATTGCCATTAAAGATATTTCGTTAAAATATGGGTTTTCTAATAGGACAGATGCTCAAAAGACGGATAATGGTAAAAAATTAGAAACGATTCGAAAACGGCGAAATCTTTTGGCGCATGGTTTTATCTCGTTTACAGATTGTGGAAGGGAGCGTGATATTACGGAAATGGAAGAATTAAAAAATGAGAGCTTACTTTATATAGAACAAATTTTAAATAACATTGACCAGTTCTTGAAAGATAAACAATATCTAAAACCATGAACTTGTTGTTTTAATTTTACTCAAAACAAAACCATTATGAAAAATTTTGTACTAAAAGCCTATTTACTCACGTTGGCTTACGCGCCGACTCAATTGTTCGCGCAAACTGTTCCAAAATATGTTTTATTAGAACATTTTACCAATTCTCGTTGCGGTACTTGTGCGGATAATAATCCAGCTTTTTACAGTCGAGTGGGTTCGCTTTTCGGCGAAAATGCGCATCATATTGCGATTCATTCGCATATTCCTTATAGCAGTTGTCAATTTTATCAAGGCAACCTGACGGAACAGGATACGCGGGCTACTTTTTATGGTTTGCAGGGTACGCCCTCTGTTTCGGTCAATGGTACTGCGTTGCAAAGTGTTTCGAGTGCGACCACAGCCGTTTTGCAAGGCGAAGCGGCAAAACGGAGTCCGATTGGCATCCAAGTCCGTGAAAATTTGTCAGGCAACAACGTGAATGCGACGATTCAAGTGAAAACCTTTGGCACTGTTCCGACGGGAACGTATAAATTGTATGCGGCACAAGTGTTAAAACGGGTCAATCAAGCAACACCGAATGGAGAATCGCTTCATCACGACGTGTTTCGCAAATGGATGGTGAATGAGGGTGTTATTTTTACACCTGCGAGCGTAGGTAATTCAGTATCCATTAGTTACACATATCTAAATGAAACGATGTGGGGTAGTAATGATAGTTATTTGGTTGTGTTCGTCCAAAATACAGAGACCAAAGAAGTTTTAAATTCGGGGAATAAATTTGATGTTGCGTTGCCGAATGCTACGGATGAAACGACTCATTTGAATCAAAAAATTCATTTGTATCCCAATCCTGCAACTGCCGATATTACCTTGGACTTTACGGATTTGAATCCAACTGGATTTACGATTTGGAATGCACAGGGGCAACTCATGGATAAACAATGGATTTCCGTTTCGACGAAAACCATTTCTTTGGCAAATTATGTTAAAGGCATTTATTGGGTGCGCGTTCAAACGAGCGAAGGGATTGGTTGTCAATCCTTTGTGATAGAATAATTGGAATCATTAACGATTTCTAATTTGGAAAATTATAATGCGAATAGATGTACGGATTCCACAGATTTCGCGGATTCGTACATCTATTCGCATCGTAATTTTCCAAAACAAAAACAGAATCGTTTGAATTGGCGTTAGACCGTCCCCAGTTCGACAAAAACCCGTTCTTTCAATTTTTGCAAAATGCTTTCCAAATGGATTCTTTCTTCCTGCGTCAACGCTTCTAAAAGCCACTCATTTAATTGATTCGCTTTGGGCAAAACCACTTGCAAAATTTCCTGTCCTTTCGGCGAGAGTTTCATCACCAACGTTCGTTTGTCAAACGGTCCTTCCGCAACCTGTATTAAACCCGCTTTCTGCAACCGCATGTGCCCGCGACTGACCCGAGATTTATCCATGCCCGTTCGTTCCACAATTTCTTTGAACGACAAAAATGATTCGCCCACCAACAAAGCGATGATGCGCCAATCGGTGACTTGCAAATGAAACGATTGTTCAAACAATTGAGCCACTCGCTGACTCGACCGATTCGCAATAACTGCTAATTGGTATATTTCTAAAAATTCTAATTTTTTCGCTTGTTCCACAATGATTTCGACCTATAATCTATAGGTTTAGTTGCTTTACGCCCACTTTGGCGCGGCAACTAAGCTATCGTGTTGAATTAATGCCGCCTCTAATGCGTCGCAAATAACACTTAATTCTTTTTCTTGAATCACTAAGGGCGGCGATACGATGATTAAATTGCCCGAAACCCGAACCATCGCACCAGCTTGATACATGGATTGGGCTATTCGACCCACAAAATTAACCGATTTTGCTAATTTACTGTCTTTATTTTCAACAAATTCTATCGCTGCCATCAATCCTTTGCCGCGAACTTCGCCAACAGAAGGATATTTTTCTAAGGATTTCAATCGGTTCATTAAGTAAATGCCTTGTTTTGCGGCATTTTCGGGCAATTTTTCTTCTCGTGTAATCTTCAACGCCGCCAAACTTGCCGCACATGCCACAGGATGTCCAGAATAGGTGTAACCGTGATAAATGCCGCCAAAGCCATCTTTATTTTTTTTGAAAGCGTCCTCAATGCGTTCATTCACGACCGTCGCGCCCAACGGAATGTATCCTGATGAAATCCCTTTTGCTAAACACATTATATCGGGTTTCACGTCAAAACCGCGTGAACCAAACATCGAACCTGTTCGCCCAAATCCCGTAATGACTTCATCTGCAATGAGTAACACTTGATGTTTATCACAAACTTTTCGGACTAATGGCAGGTAATTGTCGGGCGGAACAATCACGCCACCCGCCCCTTGAACGGGTTCGACGATAAACGCAGCCACTGTATCCGCGCCTTGAAACGTGATTTCTCTATCCAATTGCGCCGCGCAAATTTCGCCTAATTGTTTTGGGTCATTCGTATAAGGATTTCGATACAACCAAGGCGAATCCAAATGGTAACAACCTGCCAAAAGCGGTTCATAATTGCGTCGAAAACGGTTGTTGCCATTCACCGACGCGCCGCCAAAATGCGTTCCATGATACCCTTGCCGCAAGGAAATGAATTTATAACGGTCTTTGAAACCCAACATTTTCCAATATTGCCGCGCAATCCGCAATGCCGTTTCCACCGCATCCGAACCGCCAGAACTAAAAAGGACACGTTTCATGTTTTCCACTTGCAACATTTCCATCAAAACGTGCGATAATTCTATCGAACGCGGATGCGTCGTCCCTTTAAACGTGGAATAAAAAACCAATTCATCCATTTGCTGCATCACGGCTTCCTTGATTTCGGCGCGCCCGTAACCGCAATTCACATTCCACAAACCACCAACGCCGTCCACTAAACGATGTCCATGAATGTCTTCGATGTGAACGCCATCGCCTTTGCAAATGATGGTAGGGGGATGGATTTCGGAATCATTGGGATGCCCCATCGGATGCCATTGGATTTTGGCATTATGCTTTTGTAGAAAATCTTTGTCAAACATGGTTTTGTTTTTTTATTGAATTAGGCTTTTTTCCTTCATTCTGGATTCAGGCAATCTTAAAACTTGTGCAATATAATTAAAACACGCTTTCGGTTGCGCAATATCGAAATGCAAAGTGCACATGCCAACCCGTAGCGCACCCGCAATATTCCTCAATTGGTCATCCACGAATAAAATTTCCTTTGCAGGAACGCCCAATGCGTCTATCGCTAATTGATACGCTTTTGGGTCTGGTTTTAAAATATGGTGGTGTGTCGCGTCTAAAAAACAATCCATTTGCGGCAAAAAAGGCAAATGATTCACCCATTCCTGCCCGTAAAATAAGGCTAATTCATTGGATAAAATGCCCACTTTCAACCCCGATAATTTACATAATTCAATGATTTTCAAGGCTTCTACACGCAAAATATCTTCATAACGTTGGTCTTTGCAATAGTTCATCAAATCCATAAAACACCAATTTTCAAAACCAGCAGATTGACCAATTTCGATGGAGCGAATCCCCCAATAATCTCTTTCCGTGATTTCATCGCGCTGCATTGACATCCAAAGTGGGTCTGTCGTCGGGTCAAGCGAACCGCGCCATTTAAAAGTGCCTTTTGGCAATTGCAATTTTTTTTCAATTTGTGGCAACCGTTCAAACAACGATTTGCTAATAACACTCCCAAAATCAAGTAAAAGGGCTTTCATAATTTCGGATTTTGGATTTCGGAATGCGGATTTTAGATTTTTAAGAGGGGAATGGATGTACGGATTGTACGGATTTCACGGATTGGTACGGATTTTTTTATTTATTTTTTTGGTGAAAAATATAGATGGTGACAAAAAAATCTGTACCAATCCGTGAAATCCGTACAATCCGTACATCCATTCCCCTCTTAAAAATCCAAAATCCGCATCCCGAAATCGCTATGATGCAATAATAGGTCGCGCTTCTAAAAAAGGTTCGTTCACAGCAACGCCTTCAAAAACACTTCCTTGTTCAAACCAAGAACGCGGGGCAGGCGCGCCCCATAAAGTTTGTCGTTGCGGGTCGCGCAAATCCCAACGAATCGGTTCTAAATCGGTATCGACCGTCAGATAATCACTCGTGTAAATTTCTAAACGATGTCCGTCAGGGTCAAGCACATAGAGAAAAAACGCATTTGAAATGCCATGTCGTCCAGGACCGCGTTCCATATTCGGCAAATAGCCTGTGGTGGACATCACATCGCATAAATGAATAATATCAAGTGCCGTCGGAACGAAAACCGCTAAATGATGTAATCGAGGACCGCGCCCATTTGTCAAGGCAATATCGTGTACACTGCCTTTTCGATGCAGCCAACATGCCCAAATTTCATTAGTTTGTTCTGTTGCGGCATATTCTGTCAAGCGAAAACCCAATTCGCGCACAAAAAATTCATAACTGCCTTGCAAATCATGGCTAAAACAGTTAATATGGTCGAATCGCTGTGGACGACATCCTTTATATACACCGTATTTTTGCAACATTCGTTCTGCCTTTTCCATCTCGAAATAAAATTCTAAAGGAATGCCTTGTGGCGTTTTGGCAAATAAAGTACGTCCTTGCGCATGCCGTTTGACCCATTCTGTGGGCAAATCAAGTTTTTGGAAATGCTTTTTCAACGCATCCAAATCACTTTCTTTGGAAACTTTGAAGCCCAAACCGAAGACCGAAGGTGTATTGGATTGTTGCAAAACGAAAGAATGATGTTGCCGTTCTTCCAAACAACGCAAATACACGGCATTTGAAGTGGTTTCTGTTTCAATCAGACCAATGATTTCAGTATAAAATTTGCTCGAAGTGTCCAAATTTTGAACCCCTAAAATGCCGTAACTGCATCGTAAGATATTAAAAGGCAAATCAAAATTATGTGGAATAACCATTTTGTTTTTTTTTATTTTTGGAACACATAGGGACATAGGAGACATAGGTTGTTGATTATCAACGAACTATGTTTCCTATGTCCCTATGTGTTTCCAAACACATAGGGACATAGGAAACATAGTTCATTGATTATCAACGAACTATGTTTCCTAT
>JBDKKX010000106.1:0-12181 GCA_039795795.1 Bacteroidota bacterium
TTTCACCGATTCGTACAGATTTTGTAACTCAAATGCTTGGTTTTAAGCAAAAAAATAAAAAAAATCCGCACGAATCGGTGAAATCCGTAAAATCCGTACATCGATTCGTATCCCAATGTATCCCAAAGTACAACTTAAAAATCCTAATCATCCCATAAATCAATCCCATTTAATCCCAAAAAAATCCCATTTAATCCCAATTCCAACGTGCCTTATTTTGCAAAATAAGATTTTTCATTTTTACCCCCATCCTGCACGATTTGTAAACGCTTCTTGAATTCTCCCGACGTTTTCAAATCATTTTTGCGTGCAAAAATTTCTTTCAACGCAATCAACGTATTTTGGTCGTTTGGATTCACAGACTCCGCACGTTGGAAATAAGGCAATGCTTTATCAAAAGCCACAAGCACTTCTTTTTCCTTGTCATCATACTTTTTCATACCCGCTTTACTCATATCACTGCCCAATTTTTGCAATTCTTTGGTCAATTCAGCCGCTTTATTGTAAAAATTCGCACCAATACTGTAAATCGCATCTACATTTTTGGAATCCATGTCCAATGTTTTATTATAATACGACATCGCTTCCTCTTCGTAAGATTTTGCTTTTGCCGCATCCCCATCCGTAGCCGCTTTCTTAGAAAGCTGGTCATAAACGTTCCCCAAAGTAAACACGATAGACGCATTATTCGGTTCTTTTTTAATCCCTTCTTTCAATTTATCAATCAAAATTTCCAATTTACCCGCTTTCAAATAATGATTGATTTCTGTAAACAACAATTGATTGTCATTTGGATATCTTTTGCGACCCGTTTCCAACATTTTCAACGCAGCTGCGGGGTCAGATGCCAATTTTAAATCATACATTGCAATATACACGAACGCTGTTCCAGAATCTTTCGGCGTTTCCATTTGAAGGATTTTCTCGTAAATCCCCGCAGATTCTTCCCGCGCTTCCTTGCCCGCGTAACCCGCTAATTGACCCACCAACACATATTGTTTTTTCAAACCATCATTAGCATCCAAAAAGCTTTCTTGCTTGTTCGCTTTCAACAATTCATGTATATCCAAACTCGCTTTGAACGCTTTATAAGCATTTGGAATCGCTGTTTCCTTGTCTTTATCCTTCAAATCATAATAATCCGAACCCGCACCATTCAAATATTTTTGCGTTTCTTGCAATCCTTTCAAAGCATCGCTTTTATCGCCTTTTTTAACCGCTAATTTGAATGCTTTCGTATAGGCTTCCGCCGCAGGCACTGCTGCACCCATTTGAGTCGGCACAAACGTAGAAGGCGGTATAGGCTTTTTCTCTAATTTCAATTTTTCATTTTTGAGATACTCCTCATTCTTAGCAGTGACATCCTGCATCATCATAGCATTATAAATCTGCCCTTTTACCAACCAAGCCTCAAAAAAATTTTGATTATCCGCCACTTTCAAGACCTCATCAATAGCATTTTTAGCTTCAACCAATTTTGCATTATCTTTGCTGCCATCATACGACCGCCAGCTTTTTTTTGCTTTTTTAATCGCATCTGCCACAGCAGGCGAAGGGGCAGCAGCAGGCGTTTGCGCCTGTAAAGTTGCGAATGTCAGTTGCAACGCAACAAGACTGAATAAGATTTTTTTCATTGCTGAATTTAAAAGATTTAATTTTAAATAAGGTTATTTCGATAACCGTCATTGAGACGGAAATGGACGCTTTTGGGTAAGTTATGAAAACGTTAAATTTTATATAAATAAAATAAAATTCGTTTAAATGCAAACATCAGAGGTTTTGAGAACCTCCGATGTTCGGGCATCACGGCGCAAAGATAACGCTTTTCATCCAATCCGTGTAGATGTCAAGGCTTTAAAATCTTCATAAATTTTTGTTCGTTCCATCGTTTTAGGCAAGGGTCCGAAATGAGCCAATTTTAATTCTGCCATGCGCCGACCTGCCATAGCGGATTCGAGTAATTCATGTCCATCCAAGCGCGCCGTCAAATAGCCCGACCAAAAGGCATCGCCTGCCCCCGTCGTGTCTTTAACCTCGACTTTGCGGGCAGGTAAAAATTGTCCACCGAGCGCGGAAGCGATATAACAACCGTCGCCGCCCAAAGTGACACAAACTTCGGATGCACCTAAATCAACAAAATGTTGTGCAGCCATTTTAGGGTCTGTCAATGGATTGCCGTATAAACGCTCCCAATCTACCTCCGAAATTTTAACAAATGCACCATTTGCAACGTATTCTGCCACCGTTTTGCGCGCTTCTTTGCGATTTTGCCAAATTTTTTGCGCATAATTTGCGTCAATACTCAATTTGCAACCCAATTCCGTAGCGCGTTTTGCTGCATTTAAAATATTGGTTTGCGCAGGTTTTTTGCTCAATGCAAAACAAGTGGTGTGAAATATTTTGGCTTGCGCCAACATTTCATCCGATAATTGAGTTGCCGAAATCTGACAATCTGCGCCGCGATAGGCTTCAAAATCGGATACTTTTTGAGAACGAGTCACTAAAATTAAGGTTGTCGGTTGCGATACGCGTTGAATGGAATCCATGTCGAAACCCAAAGATTGCACATAATCCGAAAGATAACCGCCCATTGCATCCTGCCCGACACAGGCAACAAGGCGTACCCGATTGCCAAGCCGCATCATGTTCATACCGAGATTCGCGGGACTGCCCCCCGGAATCCGTTTAAAATTTTCAACGCCTTCAAAATTTTCGGCAAAATCCGTGCTGATAAGGTCTATCAACAATTCGCCGACGGATAAAACATCAATTGTTTTGTTTGAAAAATTCATTGGTTGCCTATTGTTTTTGGTAAAAGAATGTGAAAAAATAATAATTCCGACAAATTGATTACTTTTACGGCACAAAGGTAGTGCAAGTTTACATGCACGGATTCGGTACAAACACATTTTTATTTTTAGCAATTATCATCTATTCAATATGATTGTTATAAAAAACAATGCTTTTACAGCATTTTTCGCGCAAATACAACCTTTTTTTTTAATCGGTTTAATGACTTTGGGAGGTTGCAAAACAATGGGTTATCCATCCGTTAGAATTCCGAAACAGTTTGATTGGCAAGGTCATCGCGGCGCACGCGGTTTGATGCCAGAAAATACCATTCCTGCCTTTTTATATGCCCTTGAATTGGGTGTTACGACCCTTGAAATGGATTTGGGCGTGAGCAAAGAAAATGAATTAATCGTCTCGCACGAACCTTATATGAGTGCAGAAATTTGTACAGATGCCAAAGGAAATCCTATTTTAGAAGGAGATGCCAAACAAAATTTCGCTTTACATCAAATGACGGTTGCACAAATTCAAGCCTGCGATTGTGGGAGTTTGAAACATCCGCGCTTTCCCTTGCAAAAAAAAATGAAAGTTTATAAACCGACTTGGCAGCAAGTCGTGGATACAGTGCGCGTATTTTGTGCAACGAAGCATGTACAGATGCCCCAATTTAATATCGAAATTAAAAGCAAACCAGAATGGGATGCTATTTTAACGCCTTCGGTTTCAGATTTTGCAAAATTAGTGGTCGATAAAATTCATCAATTGAAAATGGAGGAGTGGACAATTATTCAAAGTTTTGACCCGCGTGCTTTGGAAGCGGTTAAAAAATTAGATAAAAATTTAAAAATTGCATTATTAATTGAAAACACTAACGGAGTAAAAAATAATTTAGACGGATTAAGTTTCAAACCTAATATTTACAGTCCTCATTTTAAATTAGCCGACCTGCCGACAATTCAATATTGTCATCAACAACAAATCCGCATTATCCCTTGGACAGTCAATGATTCAACGGATATGCTTACATTGATTCGATTGGGTGTGGATGGGATTATCACGGACTATCCAAATAAAATTTTGCGAAAATAGTAAACTTTTTCGTCAAAATAGCATTGTTATATTTTTAACTTCACAGACCCAGTTCAATAACGTGATTACGATTATTTCCGCAACAGACCGCAAAGGTAGCAATTCTTTGATTTTGGCAAAAGCCTACGAGCATTTTTTCAAAATCAAAACAAAGGAAAATGTCCAATTCCTCTCGTTGGAAGATTTGCCTGACGATTTATTTACTTATAAAATGTATGATAAGACGCAAATCAGCCCTGCTTTAGCGGAATTGGAACAAGCTTACTTGATTCCTGCGAAAAAATTATTTTTCGTCATCCCGGAATACAATGGCAGTTTTCCGGGTATTTTGAAACATTTTATAGATGCTTGCTCTATCAAAAGTAAAATGGCAATTTTTAAGGATAAAAAGGCAGGTATGGCGGGCGTTTCGACAGGACGTGCGGGCAATTTGCGCGGCATGGAGCATTTTGGCAGCATTTTGAACTATCTGGGCGTGACCGTTTTGCCCAATCGCCTCCCCTACTCTACTTTTGATAAATTGTTGGATGAAAATAAAAATATTAAAGATGCAGCCACTTTGAAAGGGTTAGAGGCACATGTGGACGAATTTTTGAGGTTTTAAAATTTGCCACGAATTACACGAATTTGCACGAATTATTTAATTCAAGTGGTAGGGCGCGTTGGAATTAGGATTAAATGAGATTTTTTTGGGATTAAATAAGATTGATTTTTTAGAATTTATGGAATTTGTAACGATTGTAATCCCATAAATCCTAAAAAATCAATCTTATTTAATCCCAAAAAAATCTCATTTAATCCTAATTCCAGCGCGCTGCATTACAACATTTAATGAAAACGCTGAATATCTACTTCCGCGTCTAAGGACTCCTTCTGCAACAAAACATTTTTAAAATGTTCCGCCCAAAACGGAATCAAGGACGCGCCTTTCGTCCCAAAACCATTAAAAATCCCTAAAACGGGCAATTTAGGATGAAAACCAATAAAAGGTCTCCTATCTTTCACCGTTGGGCGAACCGCCGCCTGATGTGCCACAATTTCAAAAGGAACGGTTAAAATGGTTTTTAATTCATCGATTATCCCTTGTTTTTGAATATCCGTCGGATATGGATGTGCAAATTTCCATTCATTCGTCGCGCCGACCCAATACAAATTTTGCGATAAATCCAAAGGCACAATCGATAGATGATTTTTAAAAATCATATCAAAATGAGCATTGGGTATTTTAATAGTTAGGCATTCGCCTTTATCCAAATTAAAGGGCAAATATGCAAAAAAAGGGTTTTTAATCCCACCCGCCCCTTCACAAAAAATGATTTTTGAAGCCTTCCAAGTTCCGCGATAGCAAACTTCATTTTCTAAAATTTCCAAATGATCACAATCAAAAACCTCTTTTAATAAAATTCCATTTTTAGAAAAATAGTTTTTAAAAAATAAAATTAATTTAGGCACATTCACTTGTGCTGCTTGCAAAATCGTTCCGTACGCATGAAAATCGTTTATTTTATTTTTAAAACAACTTGTATCCGAAGTCGGCGCGCAATACGATTGATACGCGGGATAGCCCGAACGCAATAACCATTCATTCTCTTCTTCCACCGTCCGAATCGCTTTGCAAATCGTTGTGGGTAGAAAAATAGAAATATCAAAAGTTTGTTCTATCGCTTGATAAATGGATTTTGCGGCAGGTAACAATGCTTCTACACGCCAACTTTTGACAATGCGCCGCCCTGTAACAGGATTGATGACTCCTGCCGCCACTTTGGAAGCGGTCATCTCGGCATCCTTATCAATCATCATTAATTTTTGACCCGCTTTCAACAACGTATAAGCTAAAAGCGTCCCTGCCAAACCTTGTCCGACAATGATATAATCCAATTTTTTCAAAATATTATTTTTTTTTTTTAATGATAAATGATAAATGATGAATGATGAATGGCAGAATTCATCATTTATCATTCATCATTCATCATTCATCATTCATACTCGCGGTGGTTTTTTCGTTAATAGAATCCGTCCAGGGTCGCAGCCGCCAAATTTTGTTTTACCTTCCCAAATCCCTTCCAACGTTTCTTCTGTACCTTTACGGCGATAAATCAATTCGTATTTTTTAAAGCACCATTCCGCTTGCGGCAATTGGTCAAATTTTATAATTTTATCTTCTTCAAATTTGAAATACGAGCCACTCCCCTTGCCTTCCACCTTCATTTGGGCACCAAATTGATGGTGGTGAACGGTGGCTACGCCTTTCACAACTTTTCCTTTTTGAACAAAATTTATCTCCATCGCGTAATCAATCCGCTTATCGCCCGGATAATCTTGCGTAACTGTCCCTTCCCAATACCCTGTTATATCGGTTTTACTTGCTGCAACAATGCTACTGACCTGTTCCGTTTGGCTGTGGTGTGTTTTAAAAGGGGTGGTCACCAAAGCGCAATGGAATATCAATGCGAGAAGGTTGATTTTTAACATGGCTGAATTCTTTTTAGAGGTTGGTATAATGAATTACTGCTTAATCTATGACAAAGTAAGCGCAAAAGAAGCATTTTTGTTTTATTTAACGGGGGTATTTTATTTAAAAATGTGTAAATTTTGGGATGTTTCTTTTTTAACGGATACTTTTCCCGCAGATTTCGCTGATTTTTGGGATTTTTTTTAAGCAAATCCTTCAAATAAGGTAAAAATCAGCGAAATCATTGGGAAAATTGTCCATTAAGGCAGCCACTGTCTTGCCTTTAAAGCATTGTATCTCGAATTTGTCGGACATATTCCATGCTGACATCAAAATCTTCCGCAAGTTCTGCATCCGTAAGTTTGCCGCGCTGAATTGCTTTTTGGATGTTTTTTAAACGTTCTTCTATTTTACCTTCCATTTTACCTTCTATTTTACCTTCAAAATAAGCTGTATCCGTCACATTTTTTAAATCTCTATATTGCTTCACACTTTGTTCATAAGCCCGACGTTCCTCTCCAACTAATTTTTTAAACCCAAAATCCGTGAAAGGATTGATAAATTGAGTTGATTTTGCCATTTTCGAGTGATTTTAAAGCAAAAATACGCTTTTTTTGGAAAAGGTTGCTCCTTTTTCTAAATTTATTGGGAAACGGATTTTTTTTATTTTTTTGCTAAAACCAAGCATTTAGGTTCTAAAAATCCGTATCTATCGGTGAAATCTGTTGAATCCGTACGCCCATTCGGATCCATCGTTAAAAAAGTGGTTGTCTTAAAAGAAAAAATCACAAAATATTATTGGGTTGCTATACAATTGGAACACGGAGGACACGGATTTTACGGATTTGCACGGATTTTCTGGAATTTATGCTGGGATTTTAAGCATAAATTCCAGAAAATCCGTGCAAATCCGTAAAATCCGTGTCCTCCGTGTTCCAATCGTATCACAACCCCAATAATATTTTGTCTAAAAATTAAATTTTACCCTTTTAAGCCAACCACTTGGTGTTCTTTTACAAATCAAAATAACTTTTGAAAAAAAAATAAAAAAGACCAACTTTGCGCCGCCAAATCCTATCCTCGATAGGAAAGATTATCAAACAAAATTGTATCTTTTTCAAACATGCAAGAAACTCATCGTCGTTTTAAAAAATTGATGGTTGCCAATCGCGGCGAAATCGCTATTCGGGTTTTGCGGGCGGCTTCCGAATTGAAGTTGCGTACCGTGTCCGTTTATACCTACGAAGACCGTTATTCATTGCATCGCTACAAGTCCGATGAATCTTATCAAATCGGCAAAAATGATGACCCGTTAAAACCCTATTTAGATATAGAGGAGATTTTGCGGATTGCCAAAGCAAATGGGGTCGATGCCATTCATCCTGGATATGGATTTTTATCCGAAAATGTCCGTTTTGCGCGGCGGTGTCAGGAAGAAAATATTGCTTTTATCGGTCCTGAACCCGAAGTGATGGATCAATTAGGCGATAAAGTGGCTGCCAAATTGATTGCAGGGAAGGTCAAAGTACCGATGATTCCCGACAGTAAAGGCAAATTGGAATCCGAAGCATTCGCGCTTTCGGAAGCAAAACGCATTGGTTTCCCTGTGATGGTGAAAGCAGCAGCAGGCGGTGGCGGGCGCGGGATGCGCGTCGTGCGGCAGGAAAACGAGTTTATAGCCCATTATCGGTCTGCCAAAGGCGAAGCCAAAACTGCATTTGGCGATGATACGATTTTTTTAGAAAAATTTATTGAAAATCCAAAGCATATCGAAATCCAAATCCTTGGAGATAAATATGGCAATATTGTACATCTATACGAACGCGATTGTTCGGTACAAAGGCGTTTTCAAAAAGTCGTTGAGATTGCGCCGAGTTTGACGTTGAGCGATGCGGTTAAAAATAAATTGTATCAATACGCGCTGAAAATTGCCAAATATGTTCATTATTCCCATGCGGGAACGGTCGAATTTTTGGTCGATAAAGAACAAAATATTTATTTTATCGAAGTGAATCCGCGCATTCAAGTCGAACATACGATTACAGAAGAAATTACAGGGATTGATTTGGTTCGGTCGCAAATTTTGATTGCGATGGGCTATTCTTTGGCGCATCCGACGATTATGATTCGGTCGCAAGCGGATGTCGTGACGCAAGGTTTTGCCATTCAATGCCGCATCACGACCGAAGACCCGACGGATCAGTTCAAACCCGATTATGGTACTTTGGTGGCGTATCGGAGTCCGGGTGGTTTTGGAATTCGCTTGGACGCGGGCAGTGCGTATGCTGGAGCTGTGATTTCGCCCTTTTTTGACTCCATGTTGGTCAAAGTGACGGCTTGGGGACGTACTTTTGAAGGCGCGACCGACCGTTTAATTCGTGCTTTATCCGAATTTAGGATTCGCGGCGTGAAAACCAATATTGGCTTTTTGGAAAATTTGTTGCACAATGAAACTTTCCGAAATGGGGCTTGTACGGTCAACTTTATGGGCGAAAATCCTCAATTGTTAATCATGCCGCGCCGTCAAGATAGGGGCACGAAAGTATTGCGCTGGTTGGCAGAAGTCGCTGTCAATGGCAATCCCGATGTACCCTTTATGGATGCGAAAAAAAACACTTTGTTTAGAAAACCAACCGTACCTGCTTTTGATGCCACACAACCCTTTCAAAAAGGGACAAAAGATAAATTAACCGAGTTAGGCGCGGAAGGTTTTTCAAAATGGTTGAAGGCAGAAAAGCAAATTCATTACACGGATACGACGTTTCGAGATGCGCATCAATCGCTTTTGGCAACGCGGGTGCGCACTTATGATATGAGTCAAGTCGCGCAAAGTTATGCGCAGCATCATGGACACCAATTGTTCAGTATGGAAATGTGGGGCGGTGCGACTTTTGATGTTGCTTTGCGTTTTTTGAAAGAATGTCCTTGGAAGCGATTGGAAATTTTGCGGAAATCCATGCCAAATGTTTTGTTTCAAATGTTATTGCGCGGCAGCAATGCCGTCGGTTACAAAGCCTATCCTGATAATTTGATTGAGCAATTTATCATCAAAAGTTGGGAAACAGGGATGGATGTTTTTCGGATTTTCGACTCATTCAACTCGGTGGAAAGCATGAAAACTTCCATTCGGACGGTCAAAAATCAAACAGGAGGACTTGCCGAAGCCTGTATTTGTTACACGGGCGATATTTTGAATCCAGATAGACCGAAATATAACCTGCAATATTATATTGACATGGCGAAACGGTTGGAAGATTTAGGCGCGCACATCCTCGGGGTAAAAGATATGGCGGGTTTATTGAAACCTTATGCCGCAGAATTATTGATTCATAAGTTAAAAGAAAATATTTCGATTCCGATTCATTTGCATACGCACGATACGGCGGGCATTCAAGCCGCAACCTATTTGAAGGCAATTGAAGCGGGCGTTGATGTGATTGATTTAGCGTTAGCCAGCATGTCGGGCTTGACTTCGCAACCCAATTTCAATTCTACGGTTGCCATGATGCAAGGGCATCAACGCGAAAATCCAATTAACTTGCCTTCGTTAAATCGTTTTTCTGCCTATTGGGAAGATGTTCGAGAATTTTACTACCCATTTGAAGCCGATTTGAAAGCGAGTACGGCACAGGTTTATGAGCATGAAATCCCAGGGGGGCAGTATAGCAATTTGCGTCCGCAAGCCCGCGCCTTGGGTTTGGAAGCAAAGTTTGAAACCATGAAGGAAAATTACAAATTAGTCAATCAATTGTTTGGCGATATTGTAAAAGTCACGCCCTCGTCCAAAGTCGTTGGCGACATGGCATTGTTTATGACTTCCAATAATTTAACGATTGAGGATGTTTTTCAAAAAGGCAATACTTTAGCTTTTCCTGCATCGGTGAAAGAGATGATGCGCGGCGATTTGGGTCAAGTACCGGGCGGATTTCCTGCGCAAATACAGGCTTTGATTTTGCAAGGCGAACCTCCTTACGATAAAAATCCGAATGCTTTTTTGCCGCCGATTGATTTTGAACAAGAAATGGTCGCGTTTAAAAATAAATTTGGGGCTTATGTGCATGATAAAGATTTTTTATCCTACCAAATGTATCCAAAAGTATTTGAAGATTTCAATCAACATTTTGAAACCTTCGGAGCGATGCGCAATATTCCAACCCCTGCCTTTTTATATGGTTTGGATTTTAATGAGGAAATTATGGTTGAGCTTTCTCCAGGTAAGAATATTTTGGTTCAATACCTTAATAAAACCGAGCCGAATCATATTGGAGAACGGACTGTCTTTTTCCGATTGAATGGTCAGGCGCGAGCGATTACGGTAAAAGATAAAACCATCGTTCCAAAAGTGGCTGCCAATAAAAAAATCCAGCATCCTTCGGATATTGGTGCGCCATTACAAGGCAGTTTATCGCGGCTGTTGGTCAAAGAAGGCGATATAGTGCAAGTCAATACGCCTCTTTTCATCATTGAGGCGATGAAAATGGAAAGTACGATTGCCGCGCCGAAAGCGGGTAGGGTGAAGAAAATACAATTAGCGGAAAAAACGTTGGTTGCACAAGATGATTTGATTCTCGAATTGGAAATCGTGTAGAGCGAATTGAAACGCGTATTTTCGGCACAGATTGGACAGATTATACGAGATTTCACAGATTTTTTTTGATTTTAAGGATTAAAAATCTGTGAAATCTCGTCTAATCTGTCCAATCTGTGTCGAAAATTCGGGTTATCTGCGTTCCGATTTACCTGTTTGTGTCCAATAAAAATAAAAAGGAATGCCTGTCAATATCAATAAGATTCCAAAAGCGGCTTCGTGCGGTTTTGTCAGAATGGTATTCGCCACCAAACCAAAGCAAAACAAAACAAAAAGCGCGGGAACAATGGGATAACCAATCACTTTATACGGACGTTCAGCATTCGGTTCGCGCACGCGCAGGATGAATACGCCCAAAGCCGTCGCACCATAAAACAAAAAAGCAGCAAAAATTAACATATCCGTCAATTGGTCAAAACTGCCCGACAAGATAAGGATACATGCCCAAAAACCTTGAATCCAAAGCGCATTATTAGGCGTATGGGAATTGGGGTCAATATCCGCAGCACTTTTGAAAAAAAGACCATCTTTCGCCATCGCATAATAGATGCGCGGCGGCATCAAAATCGTGCTATTCGTGCAACCCAACGTCGTAATACAAATTAAAACCGAAAGCAATAACGCACCTATATTCCCGCCAACGTGTCGCATGACAGCCACCGCAGCAATATCATTTTTCGTTTTATAAATACTTATAAAATCGTCGATTGGAAGGATATACAAATAAGTAAAATTGACAATCAAATAAGTCGCAATAATTGCCATCATACCGCCAAAAAGGGCTAAAGGCAAATTTTTATTTGGATTTTGGATTTCGCCGCCGATAAAACCGACGGTATTCCAACCTTCATACGCCCAAAATGCCGCTAAACAGGCTGAAAAAAACGCGCTTATATACGCGCCCGTTCCATGTAACGATTGAGTGACCGCAGGAGTCGCAATATGTTCTATCTTGCCGCCCCCAAAAATCCAACTGGATAAAACAATAATCGTCAATCCAATCACGACTAATTGCGTTATCGAACCGCTTAAAAAAGCCGCGCCTTTCACGCCACGCGTATTCACCCAAGTCAAAAATAAGGTTAAGGCAATCGCTAAAGCCTTCACGCCAAAATTATCAAAAGGTAAAAAAGCACCGATTTCGATTTTAGCAAGGTGTTCGGGCAATTGCGGAAGCGGTTTAAAACTGTTCACCGATTGTGCAAACACATACGCTAAGGAGGAAATCGAAGCCGTTTTAATGACCGCAAAAGTCGTCC
>JBDKKX010000107.1:0-12125 GCA_039795795.1 Bacteroidota bacterium
ATTCTACGAGATTTCACAGATTTTTTTTTGATTTTAAGCATTGAAAATCCAAAAAAAATCTGTGAAATCTCGTAGAATCTGTTCCATCTGTGCCGAAAAGTATACTAAGGATTAAATCCTAAAAAACCCTAAAAATCAATCCCATTTAATCCCAAAAAAATCCCATTTAATCCTAATTCCAACGTCTCATTAATTAATTGATTTTCAATGGTTTTTGAAAATTCATTTTAAAATTCAACGCGATATTACGCCCGATATTCAACAATCCAAAATTTTTAAATCGTGATAAATGATCATAATACGATTCATTCCCCAAATTATTGCCCGTCAAACTGAATCGATACATTTTGCCCGCGTGCGTGAACGCCGTCGAAGCACCCACATTCCACAACCGATAAGCAGGCGTTGCTAATTCAAAAGGCGCGACGTGCGTTTGTGCCTCACAATATTCCAATTCACTAAAAATTTGAATTTTTTGCTCGTTTTTCAAATTAAAATTGTATAAAACGTGTGGCACAATCTTCTGCGCGGGCAAATAAGGCGTATAATTGCCATCTGCCGTTTGACTATTCATGCCCGAATAAGTGATTTTGAATTGAAAATCATGGGACGGTTTCACGGTAAGCGAACCTTCTGTACCATATTGTATGGCATTTTGCTGCTGATAACGGTAGATGTGAAAGCCAAACCATTTTTCATTTGTCGGAGTCAAATAGACATAATTATAAAACAAATTATAAAATGGACTAATAGATATTTCAAAAAAAGAGTGATTGTACTGCGCAAATAAATTGAATGCAATATTTTGTTCGTTTTTGAGCAGTGGATTCCCAATTTCATACGTAAAAATGCCTTCGTGCAAACCATTGGAAGACAATTCGGCTAAATTCGGAATCCGAACGCCTGTGGCAATATTTGCTTTTATATTGAGTTGATTATCAGGGAAATACGTAACCCCTGTAAACCAATTATAATAAGGTGAAAATTTTGAAAACGGTTGAATTTCTTTTTCAGGGGAATTGACCGTCGGCGTGTTAAATGTCCGAATCCACTTTTCGCCTAAGCCTACACCATTTTCAAGCAATAGATTTTTTTGTAATTGGGTTTCCAAATAAGTCGAAACATTGCTTTCTTGCAAAAACGCATTCGGCACGATTTTCCGCGCTCCAAAATTGCTATTCAATTCCAATGAACCCAAATTGGAAACAATCCAACGATTTTTAGCCGATAATTCCTTTTCCCACTTTAACAAATATTGTAATGTCAATAAGTGCATATTAAGGCTAATTTTGCCGCCGCCTTCCTTTTCCATGCGCTCATTCGATTGCAAACCGACGTTGAAATGCAAAATTGCATCGTTTTCTAACACTTTTTTGTTTTCGGAAGACAAAATATTCAAGATCACCAAATGTGCAGGATTCACATTCAGCCGACGGCTCCAACGGGCATCTGGTTGTACGAAATCATATACATCATTGAAAATGAAGCCATAACGATTAAAAGTTGTTAAAATATGATTATTAGAAGTCCAATTGCCTTTTTGAAAACCCCAAGTGCCTTTAAAATTGTACCCGTCAAATCGACTATTCAACACGCGTTGATTTTTACCATCGCTATAATCCGCATGGTTCTCAACCGCGAAACGCAATTGTCGCCATTTATCGCCATCGTTCCGACTCATGCCGATTTGCGTAAGTCCGCCAAGCGTATTCGTATTAAAACGAAAACCAATATCGGTCGTTTGGGTTTGAAGCGGCGTTTTTCCCGCTTCGACGAGGTTGACGATGCCGCCGATTGCCTCCGTACCGTACAAAACACTCATCGCACCTTTAATTAACTCGACTTTCGCCAAGCCCAAATCCGATAATCCCAAACCATGTTCCTCCTGCCACTGCTGATTATCAAATTTCAAACCCGAAAGCAACACCAAAATCCGATTGCCGTACAACCCGCGAATCACAGGTTTGGCAATCGCAATCCCTGTCGAAAGCATCGTCACCCCTGGCGTTTTCGCCATTAAATCGGTTAAATTGTAATTGCCAAATTGATTTAAACTATCTATTTTTAAATTCGCAATATTTAAAATGGATTGTTCCAATGGTTTAGACTTATAACTCGTAACAATAACATTTTGTAACTGAACGGTTTGGAACGAATCCGCGATTTGTCCATTGCAATACGCAACGCTGAATGCACAGCAGAAAGTGATGGCTAATTTCATAGATTTTTTTTGAAGTATGACGGTGCAAAGAAAACAAAAAAAATGAAATGAATTTTCAATAAATTCAAATCAGCTTTTTTTGCGCACTTGGTCAATAAACGCAATGGTTTCCTGCAATCCGGGGAGGATATGCACCCTATCGGGGACGCGCAACAAAGGCGACATGACTTGGTAGCCCGTCAACAAAAGATGCGAACAGCGAAAATGACCGACTAAATCATCCACATATTTCTGTAAAGTCGTCCGAATCGGTTCTTCGTTCAACATCGTGAACAAATACGTCGGTTTATGAATCCGATACGCATCACATAAATCACTAATTTGAATATTCAAACCCAAATAAATCACCCGTTGTCGCCGGCTTTTTAACAAATATTGCAAAAATAACATACTCAATTCCTGTTGCTCGCCCTCTGGCAAATACAACATAAAAGTCGCCACATCTCGGTTCAAAACAGGCGGTTCGCGGTCAATCGCCGCAATAATTTTCTGTCGAACCAAACTACTCATAAACGATTCCTGCACAGGGCGCAACGAACCCGTCAACCATAAAACACTTAATTTCGCCAAAAATGGATAAATAACTTCAAGCATAGTACGTTCAAAACCAATTTGTTGTATATTGGCGGCGAAAACGCGGTCAAATTTACATTCATCCATTTCAATCATCGCAATCGTCATGGCATCGGTTTGAGTATCATTTTCAAAATTGACTTCGGAAATCGCAGCCACTTTTTCCGCAATATCTAACCGATTCATACAGGCTAATTTAGAGATTTTAAACCCATTTTTGTTTAAAAGCGCAATATTCAACAAAAATTTAAGTTCACAATCTTCATAATAACGAATATTAGAATGCGTGCGTCCTGGATGGATCAAACCATACCGTTGTTCCCAAATCCGTATCGTATGCGCTTTCACGCCAGACAGGGTTTCTAAATCTTTGATAGAATAAACAGCCACGATTTATATGAATTTGAATGATATGTCAATAGGTGTCGGGTGAAAAATACAATGCAGCATAACAAATCTCCGTTTAAAGGGTTCAAAAAAATTTATTTTTTTAAAATTTTTGAATTTAAAATATGAGCCTTTGTTCGCGTCCATTTGAAAAATGTTTATTTTTAACCTAAATTTCAAAAACACGGACGAGGTGTATAACAAATTTGTAAATTAGCCACGAATTACACGAATTTTCACAAATCAAAAGTTCCTAATTTGTGAAAATTCGTGTAATTCGTGGCTAATTTTACAAATTTGTTATACACCCCATGGACGTTTGGGTAGAAATTCATTTAAAAATTCAATATTTGAAGTAATTTCGTTGCAGTTTTCAATGCACTGTCTGAACATGGATTCAAAAATCCACGTTTGAAAACAGTTCGCTTTTATAAAAGGTTGCAATTTTCTCAATTAAAATAACTATTTATTATCATTTTCATAAAAACGCCTATGAAATTTTATAACTCTGGGAGGAGCATACAAATGAAGCCGCTATTCATTGGGTTAATGTTGTTTCTGACTCGGTTTGCTGCCGCGCAAAATTGTACCTATAGTCTCAAACTCATGGATTTGGGTCAGAATGGTTGGGGAACGGCGGGGATAACTGTCCAAATTTCGGGTCAACCCGATGTGACTTATACGCACCGAGTGGGCGATTCGACGCGTTTCAACTTGTCGGTGCGCCAAGGCGACTTGATTCGGTTGTCGTACGTGCGTTCGAGCGACCTTTCCGATGGACAAAATAGATTTGTCCTTTTCGATGTCAATGGCGATACGGTCAAAATGGGGGTGGGAACAGTCGTCAGTGACGGCAATCCGTTTACTTTTTCAGAAATCGCTTCGTGTTCGGGGTGTCGGCGCGTCAAAAATGTCGTCGTTCAACGCGTTTCGGCAACGTATGTGCAATTGCATTGGGATATTGTGTCCAATGCGGCATCGACTTACCAAGTCGAATACGGTCCTGTGGGTTTTGTACCGGGTAGCGGCGTTGGAATCATTAAAACGACCATTGATACCTCCTTTTATTTGTCGGGTTTGCGCGAATTTGCATCGTATGACGCTTATGTTTCACCTGTATGTGGCGTAAATAAAGGAGCTTATGGTCAACCGACGACTTTTAAAACCTATTATGCAACCGATATGGCAGTGGTCGATTTGCTCAATCCTTGGAGTCATTGCAACATGGGTTGGGATTCGATTCAGATTTTGCTCAAAAATTTTGGCGGTTTACCGCAGACGCTGATTAATTTTCGATATAGTATCGACAGCATACCGGGTACTGTGATTCCGCCGCCCGATGGTTTTTACACGGGGGTTATCAGCAAAGACAGTGTGGCGAAGGTGACTTTTAAATATCCATACGATTTTTCGGCTTGGCGCGATTACGAACTCAACGCTTGGATTGAAGTGAAGGGCGATTCCGTTACGGCGAATGACACGTTTAGAACCATTATTACCTCTGTGCCAACGTTTAAGGCGGCGACTTTGCCTGCGGTGACGGGTTTTGAAACGGGTCGAGGCGGGTGGACACCCAATCGGGAGAGTAAATTTTCGAGTTGGGAACACGGAAAACCTGCCGATATCAATGGCAATATCATCCGTGCAGCCAGTGGCGAGAAGCTTTGGACGACGAATTTAACAGGCAATTACAATAATAGCGAAAAATCATATTTGTATTCTCCTTGTTTGGACTTTACCGATGTGACCACAGACCCCGAAATTGCTTTTGCTTTAAATTATAATTCGGAAACCAATTATGACGGAATGCGCCTCGAAGGTTCGACGGATGGTGGCGGGAGTTGGACGACGATTGGCGCACCCGGTACTGGCACGAATTGGTACAATAATACGGTGCAAGCACTCGGCGGTGCGGGTTGGTCGGGCAAATCCGATGGTTGGGTGATTGCCAAAAATCGTTTAAGCGGTTTCAAAGGGTATTCCAATTGCCGTTTGCGATTCGTGTTTGCGGCTGATTTGACGGGCAATACGTATGATGGATTTGCCGTAGATAATCCTGTGATTCGGATTCCAAACCCGACAGATTTAGCTATCGCCACTTCGGACAATAAAGACAAAACAATTTGTGGCAATTTGAGCGATAGTTTGACGATTAAAATTACGAATTTAAGCGATACCGCGCAATATCGTTTCAAAGCGAGTTATCGGGTCAATGGCGGTTCGATTATTACCGAAAACATTGATTCTCTGAATATTATACCGGGTGGTGCAATCTTATATAAATTTAAAACACCGTTCAATTCGACCGCAGCAGGCAAGTATAAAATTGACTCTTGGGTGAAATTGGCAAAGGATACAGCGACTTATAATGATACAACGACCTTGATTTTCAGCAGACCAGATGCGGTTTCCTTGCCTGCGGTGCATCATTTCGATAATTATTATTTGCCTTCTAATTGGACTTTGTCGCGGACGGCGGCAGGTGTTCAAAGCGGTGGACATGGCAATATAGGTAAAAATGGCTATCTTTATGCCAATCTGTATGAAGGCACAGGACGGAATTTTACCGTAACCTCTGGAAAATTAGGATTGGTAAGAAGCTTAGATTCAATGAGTTATGATTATCGAGTGGTGAGTAATTCGGCAGATTTTGGCAGTTACGGCATGATTACGCAGGATACGATTTTTGTAGAAGCATCGGCTTGCGGCGGTGCATGGGTTGGTTTGGACACGGTGCATGCA
This sequence comes from Bacteroidota bacterium, assembly GCA_039795795.1. GTDB lineage: Bacteria > Bacteroidota > Bacteroidia > Chitinophagales > Saprospiraceae > JAAFJT01. The sequence goes on from JBDKKX010000107.1 coordinate 5,924, forward strand.
CGCAATCATATAGCGGATGCTTATTATAAAACGCGCAAACTTTCGTTGCGCGCCTTTTCGGGCAATACGATTCAAGTGCGTTTCCGCATCAAATCTGCGACGACGGATGTGAATGGATACTTTGTGGATTTGGATAATATCAATTTCTTTGGTTGTCCCAAATTTACAATCATTGGAACGGTCATCGATTCGCGCCTTTTTGGGTCGAGTGATGGGCATATTTACGCGACGGTCGGGGGAGCAGCATCGCCTTATACTTACTCATGGACTTATTTTAATAATCCTATTGCATTGACTACCAGCGATATACACAATTTAGCACCCGGTACTTACACGTTGCGGGCAACGGATACACGCGGTTGTTTTGATGACAAAACGTTTACGGTAAGTTTTGGGAATAAGGTTTTTGAAGTAGGTTCTGCGATTGCGAAAGTGCAATTAGCACCCAATCCGACGACGGGCGTAGCCACTTTGAACGTTTCTTATAGCAAAGCGGTGGATGCCAAAGTGCAAGTTTATCGAATAACGGGTCAATTGGTATATGAAACGGAAAGTCGGCAAAGTCAAGAGGCAAGTTATGCGTTAGATTTAGGCAATTTTGCGGCGGGGATGTACTTGGTGCGCATCACGGCGGAAAATAAAACGCATGTAGAACGATTGATGAAGCAATAAAATTTGTTTTTTGCTTGAAAATAAACTATCAAAAAGTGGCTGTCTCAAAAGGGTGAAATTTAATTTTTAGACCCAATATTATTCGGTTGGGATACGAATAGATGTACGGATTTCACGGATTTCACCGATTGGTACGGATTTTTTTTGGAATTCCTGCTCGAAATCCAAGCAAAAAATAAAAAAAATCCGTACGAATTCGTGAAATCCGTGAAATCCGTACATCCATTCGTATCCCAACCGAATAATATTTTGTGATTTTTTCTTTTGAGACAGCTACTTTAGGCGTAATTTTCAATCAAAACTTGCGTCAATTTGGAAAATTGACGCAAGTTAGGCGTTTGATTGAATGAATTTTTCCATTGGGTTGTTCCACTTTACATTTTATAAGGATTTGTCATAACCTCTTCCATTTTGCCCTTCATGATGCGGGTAAAACCGACTGGAAACAACCGCGTCATAAAACTGAAGATTTTGCCATCCATTCCAATGACTAAGCGTTCTTTATTTTTTTCAATGGCATCTAATATTTGTTTAGCGGCAGCTTCGGAAGTGGTTTGAGCATTTTTATCGAATTGTTTGATAGCCACTTCGTGCATGGCAGGGGTTATAACACTGCCTTTTGGTGGTGCATTTCGAGCGATATTTGTTTTAATGCCGCCTGGATGCACTACTAATGTTTTAATATTCGTATCCAACAGTTCCATCCGCAAGGCTTCCGTGAAACCTTTAACCCCCGCTTTTGCAGTAGAATAAGCCGCTTGAAACATCGTTCCACCTAAACCAAAAACGCTGGAAAGATTCACAATATACCCTTGATTTTGAGCGATAAAATAAGGATAAAATGCCTTTGTCATGCGGATAACGCCCCAAAGATTGATATTCATAAGGTTTTCAAAATCATTTAAATGGGTATCATTGAAATTGCCCGAAGTCAGCCCAATCCCTGCATTATTGATAAGAATCAAAGGACGATTGTTTAAAGTCGGCAAGATTTTGTCCGCAAAATCCTGAATTGCTGCTGGATTGGACACGTCTAAACGCTGTATTGTAATAGAACAACCTGCATTTTGCGCCATTGCTTGCGTTTCTTTCAAGCCTTTTTCATTGACATCGGTTCCAATCACAAAACCACCTCTTTGAGCAGCTTGCACAGCCATCTGTTGCCCCATGCCTGAAGCGGCACCTGTAATGACGACAACGCTATCTTTGAATTTAGATATTTTCATTATTTTAAGATTTTAAAGGATGAATCAAAGTGTGAACGTAACAGGGGTTTTTCAACCTAACTTGCGTCAAGTTTCCAACTTGACGCAAGTTAATTTGTTGATTTTCAATAATTTATATTTCAATTTAATGAACCTTTTCCGCTAAAATTTTTGCTTGAACGATTAGCCGAACCTGTTTTTTATCCACCTTTCCAACAGACGTTTTAGGCAATTCTTTTGCAAAAAAAATATGGTTCGGGATTGCCCATTTGTTGATGGTGCCCGATGCAATAAAATCTTCTAAAAAGGTTTTAATCGTTTCGGCAGAAAGGGCAGTGCCTTCGCATAAGGCAATCAACGCGTGTGGGCGTTCGCCCCATTTTTCGTCGGGCAAACCAATCACCGCCACTTCATAAACCGCTTCATGTTTGCTGATAAGTCGTTCAATATCAATGGAAGACACCCATTCTCCGCCTGTTTTTATCACGTCTTTGATGCGGTCGCTGATGGTTACAAAACCCTGAGCATCCATCGTAGCAACATCGCCCGTATGCATCCAACCCGATTGCCAAAGATTTTCGCTTTGTTCGGGTTCTCGATAATAGCCTTGTGTGAGCCAGGGCGCACGCGTAACGATTTCGCCGATACTTTCCCCGTCGTTTGGCACGTCTTTTCCGTGTGCATCGATGAGTTTCGTTTCTACCAAAAAGGCAGGCAGACCCGCAATCGTGCGGTACTTGGCTTGGGTGTCCAAATCCATGGTTCTGGCATTTTCTGAATTGAGATAAGCCGCACATAACATTGGCGCGGATTCGCTCATGCCATAGCCCGACAAGATATCAATGCCCCGTTCCAATGCCTGTTTTGCCAATTTGGGCGACAAAGCCGAACCGCCTATCAACATTTTCATTTTTGAAAAATCAAAATCGGCAGTCAACGCGCTGGATAAAAACATTTGTAAAATACTCGGTACACCTGTTGTCAAAGTAGGCTGGTGCTTTTGGAATAATTGCACAAACGTTTCAATGGAAAACCGCCCTGCATACACTTGATGTGCGCCAATCATCGTTGCATAATACGGAAAACCCCAACCATGCACATGAAAAAAGGGCGTTAATCCTAAGAAAACCGTGGAAGAATTGAAATTCGCAAAACATTTATCCAACGCACCACCATACATCGCTGCATTGGCAAGCGTGTGTAAAACCAATTGCCGATGCGTGAAATAAACGCCTTTGGGATTGCCCGTTGTACCTGTGGTATAAAAAGTGGTGGCAACCGCATCTTCATCAAAATCAGGAAAATCGTACTCTTTTGAAGCCTTTTTTAATAAATCTTCATAGTTGCCTACGATTTTATTTTTAAATGCGCCATAACTTGCGTCAAGTTTGAAACTTGACGCAAGTTGTGTGGTATTATCCGAGCAAATAATTATCTTTTCAACGGTCGTTATTTTATCCCAAATCGCATCCAACAAAGGCAAAAAATCTTCATGCACTATCAACAAGGAATCTTCTGCATGATTTATCGTATATAAAATTTGTTCCTCCGACAATCGCCAATTGACCGTATGTAAAACATTGCCCGTCATCGGAATAGCGAAAAATCCTTCCAAAAAACGGTGGCTGTCATAGTCCAAAAAACCAATGGTTTGACCACCCTTTATTTTCAATTTTTTCAAAACATGCGCCATTTGCCGAACTCGTTCATTGAGTTCGTAGTAATTCATTTTGAAAATATCTTTGTAAAAGATTTCATGCGTCGGCTCGTATTTCAAGGAATCTGCCAAAATTCTTTTTATCAATAAAGGATATTTATAGGCATTGGAAGCCGATTTTATTTTTTTTATTTTCATGCGAATTGTTTTTGGTAAGCCAACCAACGTGCCTCAATATTTTCTCTCAAATTCATGTAGAATAAGCCAAAATCATATACGTGCATATTGCCGCCCGGCATAGACATCGTTTTGAAAGCCTCGTGTTTCGGTTCAGAAACATATAAGAAATTATCATTTCCTACTTTTGCAGACACTTCCGACAGATATGGTTTAGAAAGTCCTGTACAATTCAATCCTAATTTTGCTTCGGTCAGATGCTCTTCCCAACTCGGAGGATTGCCCGCAAATTGGAGATGGACGGCTCCTTTATTTTGAGTCGCAGGTGCAGGCGTTTGGTAAGTGGACCAATTCAGCGGATTTACACAAAGGGGTACGCGCTCAGAGCGTTTTTTCCATTCCAATTTGCCGTTTGTAGAATAAGAAATTTCGCCTTTATCCATTTTACGCATCGGACCGCCGCCTTCTAAAAAGGTGTCATAAGCCACCACCGAATGAAGCCTTGTCGGACTTGTAGCAGGCACAATGGTATGAAGCGTCGTACCAAATTTATCTCCCGGGAACCAAAAACCTAATGGATATGCAGCGACGAATTGCTTGGCTAAGGGTGTGCCTTCGATGCGTTCTTCCAACAAACGGATGATATGTAAAGACCCTTGACTATGACCCGCAATAAAAAAAGGTCTGCCCTGATTGTAATGCTTCAAATACACTTCAAAAGCCTGTAAAACATCTTGATACGCGATTTCTAAGGCTTCACGCCCTCCTTTTTGCATACCAGGGAACGAATAAAAAGTTGCTTGGCGGTATCGGGGCGCGAAAATCCGACAACAGCTATTGAAGACAGAGGCTTGACCTGTCATAATGGTTTCTTCGACCAATTCATTAGTACTGACATGGTCTAAAGGCGCGTTCCAATGCAATTTGCTGAAACACAAAGTGGGATAAATGAAAAAACAATCTACTGCTCCGTCTTTCCAAGCACTTGAACTCGCTACGCCTTCGGGCGTGTAATGTACTTTTGAAGTTTTTTGGGGATGCGCGACCCAATGTTCGATGTTGAGATAATCGGGCGCGGCGGGCGGCAGACTGTCTTGAAACGATTTATGGGGTTTAACGTTTTTTTCAAACGAAACCCAAAAACCAAATTGTTTAAGTTTTTTTATAAATTTTAACATGATTTAATCTTGAAATCGTTAAGAAATTAGGATATTTTGCCACGAATTACACGAATGCTCCCGAATTATTTGTGAAAATTCGTGTAATTCGTGGCTAAATTGCTAACTAAACTCCATCACCCCATCTTCCAACTTACTATATTTGATGGTCGTGTAATCCGATAAATACCAAGGTTTTGTAATCCAAGGTGCTTTGTTGCCCCGTTTGGGAAGATTTTTGATAACCCTTTGCACATAAGACGATGAAAAATCAAACCATTCAAGTAGTTTCAAATCTTTATCGTTTTGTACAGGCATACATTTTTTGTAACCTTTGGAATCCATGTGTTTTAACAAACGGGTTATAAATTCACTAGTCAAATCGCATTTGAGCGTCCAAGAAGCATTCGTGTAACCATAAGACATGGTCATATTAGGGATACTGTCGAACATCGCAGATTTATAAGCTACTTTTTGCGTAAAATCAATGCGTTTGCCATCTACTTCAAAAGAAATACCCCCAAAAAACGTCATATTCAAACCTGTGGCTGTAACGATAAGGTCTGCCTCTAATACTTTACCCGAACTTAAACGCAATCCTTTTTCCGTAAAAGTTTCGATGGTATCGGTTTCCACAAATGCTTTATTGTTTTTCATGGCGGTGAAAAAATCGCCATTCGGCACGAAACAAACCCGTTGATCCCAAGGCATGTATTTGGGCGTGAAATGCTTCTCTAAATCGTAACCTTTGCCGAGTTCTTTCCCCACATTTTGAATCATATCCTTTTTCGCCACCTCTGGAAAAGTGCGCGCCATCCAATAAAGGAAATTGAAATGAAGAATTTTCTTCCAACGCGTCACTTTGTAAGCAAATTTAGCGGGCAACGTTTTATTCATCAAATTTGCCAATTTATCCTCGTCCGTGTCCGAAACAATATACGTCGGCGAACGCTGAACCATCGTAACACTCGTGACTTTCTCTGCCAATGCAGGAATGAGCGTCATCGCCGTAGCACCACTGCCAATCACAATGACTTTTTTATCCGTATAATCTATATCTTCTGTCCATTTTTGGGTATGCACGATTTGCCCTTTAAAGTTTTCTCGACCCACAAATTCAGGTGTATAACCCTTGTCATAATCGTAGTAGCCAATGCAAAGCGACAGAAAATTACACGTATAAGTGCCAAGTTCGTTAGCACCTTGCTGTACGGTGAGCGTCCAAAGGTTCTTTTCAGAAGACCATGAAGCATTTTTGACCGTTTTTTCAAATTGGATGTGGGGGCGAATACCAAATTTATCTACCGTAGCATTCAAATACTCCAAAATAGAAG
>JBDKKX010000108.1:0-12065 GCA_039795795.1 Bacteroidota bacterium
TGTATAAATTATAACATAATACAAAAATTGTTTATTTTTACCTGTTTTTTCCAACTCTTCTTTGAATAAATCTTTAAAATCGCCCTGTTTTAACTCTAAAATCGCTTCTTCTAAGATTTTTTGATAAGTTTCAAAACCAATATCAGCAATAAAACCACTTTGTTCTGCACCTAACAAGTTGCCCGCACCCCGAATATCCAAATCACGCATCGCTATTTGGAAACCACTGCCCAATTCCGAGTACTCCTCCAACGTTTCCAATCGTTTTTTTGCATCAGGAGTCAATATATGTACAGGCGGACACAACAAATAACAATACGCTTTCCGGTTCGACCGCCCCACCCGACCGCGCAACTGATGCAAATCGCTCATCCCAAACTGATGCGCATTATTGATAATCATCGTATTCGCGTTGGAAATATCCACACCCGTCTCAATAATATTCGTGCAAACCAACACATCGTAGCGTTTATCCACAAATTCCGTAATAACTTTTTCTAATGCGTCTGCTTCTAATTGCCCATGTGCCGCCGCAACGTCCACCGACGGACACATCGCCCGAATCGCTGCTGCAATATCGGGCAAACTTTTCACGCGATTATGCACGAAAAAAACCTGCCCACCGCGACTTACTTCTTCCTCAATCGCCTCCTTTATCAATAATTCATTATATGTATGTATTTCAGTTTGAATGGGTTGCCGATTGGGTGGCGGCGTACGCATCACAGAAAGGTCACGCGCAGCCATCAGCGAAAATTGCAACGTTCTTGGAATTGGAGTCGCAGTTAATGTCAACGTATCGACATTCGCTTTCAGATGCCGAATTTTCTCCTTAGCAGCAACCCCAAATTTTTGCTCTTCATCCACAATCAATAATCCTAAATCCTTGAAAACCAACTCTTTACTCGTCAATGCATGCGTTCCAATAATAATATCAATTTTACCCGATTTCAAATGGGTCAAAATATCTTTACGCTGTTTAGTGCTTTTAAACCGACTCAAATAATCGACCGTCACAGGAAAATCGGCAAAACGTTCGGTCAAAGTTTTGTAATGTTGCGCGGCAAGAATCGTCGTCGGAACGAGAATAGCGACTTGTTTCCCCGCCAAAACCGCTTTGAACGCCGCCCGAATCGCTACTTCCGTTTTGCCAAAACCCACATCGCCACAAATCAATCGATCCATCGGATGCGACTTTTCCATATCTGCCTTCACCTCCTGCGTAGAAGTGAATTGGTCAGGCGTATCCTCATACATGAACGATGCTTCTAATTCATTTTGCAAATGTTGGTCAGGCGGAAACGCAAAACCTTTTAATTCACGCCGTTGTGCATATAATTTAATCAAATCTGTTGCAATATCTTTTAATTTTTTCTTAGTAGCCCGTTTCAGATGATTCCAAGTATCACTGCCCAGCCGATGCAATTTGGGTGGTGCACCATCTTTTCCAACAAATTTAGCAATTTTATGCAGCGAATTGACGCTCACATACAATAAATCATTATTTTGATAAATCAACCGAACCGCTTCTTGAATTTGCCCATTAATATTCAACTTCTCCAAACCCGAAAATTTACCCACACCATAATCTATATGCGTCACGAAATCACCGATTGCCAACGTTTGCAAAACAGGACGCGTCAACTGTTCTGCTTTTGCAAACCCACGTTTCATACCCGCACGATGATAACGGTCAAAAATTTGATGGTCTGTATAACACGCAATTTTTAAATCCAAATCTATAAATCCTTGATAAATAGCATTTTGTATCGGCTGAACTTGAATTTTTGCATTCAAACTTTGAAAAATAGAAAACAATCGTTTAATTTGCTGCGGTTGATTCGAGAGCAAATAATTCGTAAATTTAGAAGCCGTGTTTTCATGCAAATTTTGAATCAACACATTAAAATTTTTATTAAAACTGGGCTGTGGCTTTGCATGAAACGAAATCATATCTACTTGCTGGAACGTTGAACCTTGTCTCAAATCATTGTTTTGCAACGAATTATGATTTAACAAAACCATCGAAAAATACTCTAAATCTTGCATCGCCTCAAACGGACGCATAAATGCACGGTCATCAAAAAATCGCTTCACATCCAATATTTCTTGAAAAGCAATTTTCGTTAACGCTTCCTCCGCACGCTCAAAACAAATTTGCCATTTTTCCAATAAAAATTGTGGGTCATGCGTCCAAATAACTGAATTCTGGGGTAAGGTTTTAAAAAAAGAAACTTTTTGTTCTTGTTTGAAATGCGTGTGAATATTGGGAATAATCGAAATTTTAGACACATTTTGTGTTGACAATTGCGTACTAGGGTCAAAAATCCGAATGCTTTCAACCTCCACATCCATCAATTCAATGCGATACGGCAATTCATTTCCATAGCTAAACACATCCACAATCCCACCGCGCACCGAAAACTGACCTGGCGCACTGACAAAATCCACTCGTTGAAAGCCATATTCCAGACACATTTCAAAGAAAAAATCAATATCTAAGCGCGCATTTTTTTGAATATCAATGCGTTGTGTATTTAAAAAAGTAGGCGCAACTACTTTTTCAAACAACGCTTCTGGATAGGTAATAATCAATGGCGGATTCGAACCTTGCGACCCGTTCCGCGTCGTTTGCGTCAAGTTATCGACAATTTCAGTGCGCACCGACGCATTTTCAGACAAAATATCTAAAAAATAATCCCAATTTTTACAAACATTTCGTTTGAAAGATGCAGGCAAAAAATGAACTTTCCGATTAGGCAACAAAGTTTGCAAATCATTTTGAAGGTAATTCGCTTCATCAAAATCCGTTGCAATAATAAGGTGCAAGTGCGGCAAATTTTGAGCCGCCGCCGCCATGACAAACGCCATTTGCGCACCTACCAATCCTGTCAATGGTACGCGTAAAGGCGTATTTGATTGATTCTCAATCAATTGGGTCAACAATTGCACTTGTTTCGACCCTCGATATTTGGACAATATAGTATCTAACGTTTCCACGCCGCAAAGATAAAAATTGCCTGTATTTATTTTCGTTTTTCAAACACTTCAATTAAAAATCCATTCGGCGCAAGCAACGTCATAACAGCCGCTTTACCCAAGTCTGGACTCTCATAAGTAACAGGTAAATGAATGATTTTCACCTTTTTATTCAACGCATTTTGATATATACGAGCAATATTCGTCGTCGGAAATGTCCACATACCCATCCCCCGATTCGGTAAACGCGGCGCAACTTTTGTCGGAATAGCGACCCCATCTTTGAAATCTAAAAGAGACAAATGCCCCGATTGCGCACCTTTTGCATACAACAACGAGAAGCGAAACGGCGTTCCAGCATCCAAACCCAAAGCCGAACCTGCATTAAGTTTCCAATGTTGGTCTGTCCGCAATTCTAATCCCAAAACATCCATATAAAAAGATATATTTGTATCACTTTGACCTGTAACAATTTGCGCTGAATAACCAGGACCTCCTAATTGTGTATTCAAATCAATAGGCGATAATTGCTGCATCCCACCGCCGCGCTCAATGCTAATCCCGTGCACAAAATCGGGCGCATTATAAACCGCTTCGGAATAAGGATATTGCGTCCCATCGCGCAAGACTCGAATTGCCGTCTGCAAGGGAGCCAGCGAAGTCCAACCCTGTTTTCGGAGCATAGAATCCAACTTTGCATGGCACGTATTGGGAAAACCCAGACTAAAACCACCCAATTCTCGCGGATTATGACTTTGATGAATGGAGGGGGTCGGCGTATCCAAAACCAAAAGGCGTATCTGAATCAACCCCGGTACACTCGGTCTCGAAAACGTAAACAATTGCCAATCAATGCTTTCTGGAATATTCCATAATTTTCGTTGAATCGTTTTTTGCTCATCCGTCATCGAAATCGGTCCCGAAAGCGTCAAACCCATCCCTTGTTCATAAAACCTGCGGCTGCTATCTAAAGAATTTGTCGCAATCGTCACCGTATGTAATTGTTGTGTTAGCGCGCTATCGGGATGGCTGCGGGGCGCAAGCGAATCCGTAACCGAACGCACCGCAGCCAGATTTTGCGATGGAATGGTCGGATTACAGGAAAGAGCGCATAAGCACCAAATCAAATTAAAATATTTTTCCATACCAAAGTTGAATATTAAAAAAACGATTTTGTCATGTGTTTATTGGGTTGATTGGGTGGCGAAGATAAGCATCTAAGCAGAACATTCGATAAAAAAAACAAAAAAATCGCAATTTTACAACAATGTACTTACATTTCATTAAAACTGTAAGTACATTGTTGTAAAATAAAATTATTTTACCCTAAACTTAATTTTGTGTCACCTAATTGAAATGTATTTCCCGATACTAAATTCAATTGTTCAAACGTACTTAATCGTCTGCTGCCAACATATATACCATTTTTACTTTGTGTTTCTCCGAGATTTCCAATATCATACACAATATATCGCCAATTCGCATTCGGCGTTGCAAATACTTCAACAACTGCATGTCTCCGACTAATATGCTCATCTTGGTCTAACACAACATCATTATCAGCGCGCCTGCCAATAAAATTTTTACCTAATTTTAAAGCAAACGTACGATTTGAGGTCATCAGCGACAAAATAGGTTCAGTCTCCAATGCAGGTAACTCCATCTGCGGTTTCGGTTTGACAACTTGTGGCGCAGTCAAATCTTGTTTGAGCCAACTCAAAGGATCTATAGAGGGCAGTGGCTGTATTCGTTGAATATGTTTGCACTTGGGACACTTTACTTCGGTCGCATTCGGATATTTTTGCTCGTCAAATTGAAAAACAGTCCCGCCACAATTAGAATTCGCACAAGTTATTTTTTTCATAAATGTTTGATTTTCAATAATTTGGTTAAGTTGATTGTAATTTATAATTACCTAACGCAAAAAAATTTCAACAAATATAACCTATTTTTTTTTAAAACTGCAAATGAAATCCTTTTTGCAGACTTTATGTATTTTAGTTAAATTTTTGATTTTTTTTCGAAAAAAATTTGCGGGTTTAAAAAAAGCAATTATTTTTGCACCATTATATATGGTACTAAATCTTTGACAAACATCGTGAGCAACCGCATCGGACTGAATTCTTAACGTACAGTACAGTAGAGAAAACTTGACTTGATGAATACTATTCATGTATCGCCTGTGATTTACACTGTTGGACATTCGACCCATTCGTTAGCCTATTTTTTGGAACTTTTGAATGCACATTCTATTGAGTGTGTCGCTGACGTGCGTAGTGTACCCGCAAGTCGTCATACGCCGCAATTCAATCAAGTCCCGTTGGCTGCTTTTTTGAAAAAACAAGGTAAAATCTATATGCCATTTTGCGCGGAGTTTGGAGCGCGGAAGGATGACGCTGCTGTTTTGGATGAACAAGGCATTGTAGATTTTCAAAAAGTAGTTCAAACGGAGGCTTTTTTGCGCGGGGTGGAGCGTTTGGAGCGCGGCATTGCGCAAGGTTATCGCATCGCTTTGATGTGTTCGGAAGCAGAACCCTTTGATTGTCATCGTTTTGTGATGATTGCCGATGCGTTACGATGCACGGGCTTTAAGGTTATGCACATTTTGAAGGACAATTCTTTGCAAACGAATGAGGCGTTAGAACATCAATTGTTGAAAAAGTATCGAAAAAAATTGCCGCAACCTTCGTTTTTTGAACCCGATGTGTCGCCCGAAATGCAATTGCGTGCTGCGTATCGCTTGCGCAATCAGGATATCGGTTACGACACATCCGAAGCTTAATCCATTATGATTCAATTATTTACCATCGGTTTCACTCGTAAATCGGCGGAACGGTTTTTCCATCTCTTGAAAGAAGGTGGCGTACGAAAAATCGTGGATACGCGTATTCATGCAAATTCGCAATTGTCTGGTTTTGCGAAACAACGAGATTTGGCTTTTTTTGCCAAAGCGGTGGGCAACATGTCGTATGAACATCGGGAAGATTGCGCGCCTACCAAAGAATTATTGGCAAAATATCAAAATAGCCAAATTTCTTGGCAGGAATACAGCGTTGAATATTTGAATTTATTGGATATGCGACAAATTGTTCAAAAAATACCACCTGAGACCTTGCATCAGCATTGTTTGCTTTGTAGTGAACATACACCCGAACAATGTCATCGGCGATTGTTAGCGGAATATTTTCAAGCCATTCGCAAGGATGTTCAGATTATTCACCTTTTTTAATTCACTCATGGTCTGAAAAGACGTGTTTTTAACCCTATGAGAACCACCTTTATTTGTCTCGCCAATTCGAGGAAACTTGGCGAGCGATGTATCGCGGGCGTTGAGATTCAACCAGACCCGCAGACTTTGCATTATCAATTGGTCAAAAATGGGCGGATGCCACAATGGGTTCGCCCCGTGATGGAAACGGACTATGGGCAAATTCCTACTCAATTGGTTGAAAAAATCAATTTATTAGACATTATCCACCTCGAAAATCGCGGACAGGTGCCCAATGGATGCCAAAAAGAGAATTTTTTGTTTGAACCCAAAAGCCTTGCGATTCAAACCAAATTAGCTCCGACGGTTGAAAATTTGGAAGCATTGACAGAGGGCGCGCCTTTGACCTTGTTTGGCAATCGCGGAAAAGCGGTCAGTGCGGCGCAAGTTGCGGAAGTGGATTACTCTTTACTTTTTGTGAATGTGCGTTCACCCGAATTCTATTCGGCGCGTTTGGGACATCAATTGCGGTCAAAATTTGTTTATAATTCAAATGACTATGATTTTCCTGTGACGGATGTACAATTTTGCGAGCAATATTATAAAAATCCGAAGTTATTGGCAGACGCAAAAAATGTTTATTTTACACTTTCACTGGGGACGCTGCATGAGAATTGGCATTATAAATTAGTTGCAGGTGTTTTTACGGCTTTGAATTAGAAGTTTGTAGGGTTTTGAAGGATTCAAAGGATTGATTTTCAAGGATTTATTAGGACTTTTACTGGAATCAATCCTTTCAAATCCGTTTAAATCAATCCTAAGAATTCTAATGCAAAATCGCATTTATGGGTAAGCTCGAAAGCGGCAAAAAGAAAATTGCATTTTTTTTTGCCGTCTTTTTCCTAATCCTAATTCAAACCGTTGCCACTTGCAAACTCGGCTCTACTACATTTCTATTGCGCATTTTTTTGAGCAACGCAGGTTTTAAGGCTTCAAAGCGATAACCTTTCCTCGAAAAATGCTCCAAAACACGCGGCAACGCATACAACATGCGCTCCGCAGCCTTGATGCTGTCGTGAAAAACGACTATCGAACCCTGTTCTGCTGCATAAATAACATTTTTTAAACAAGTTTCCTTAGAAATCGTGGTATCAAAATCCCCACTCAACACATCCCACATCACCACTTGATAATGTCGGGTCAAAAATTGAGCTTGTTTGGGTTTCAACCTGCCATACGGCGGGCGAAATAACGAGGATTCCACTAAATTCGCCGCATGGCGCACATCATGGTAATATTCAATATTATCTGTATTCCAACCACTTAAATGATGATACGTATGACTGCCCACCGTATGACCGTGTGCGCGCACTTGTGCCAAAATCTCAGGATATTTCTCTACGTTGTTGCCAACACAAAAAAAAGTCGCTTTTGCTTGAAATTGTTTTAAAATATGCAGTACCGCAAGCGTAACTTCGGGTATCGGACCGTCATCAAACGTGAGGTACAATACTTTATCGTTGCTCGGCACCGTCCAATTGAGATTGGGAAATAAATTTTGAATAACGTCGGGTGTTCTAATGAGATACATGGCTGCTTGTGATTGGATGATTAAAAATAATTGTTTATCGGGTAGTTTCGATGGTTGCAGGAACGCAGCTTGCCGAATAGGAATGTCTGTAAGATTCGTTCCTCCTTAAAGGGAACGATTTAAACGGTTATTTCGCTGTGTCTATTGTCACAAAATTGTAAAATAAAAATTTGCCCCAATCAAAAAAAGGCGCATTTTGTGACAGCGTTGTTAGAAATGATAAAATAATCTATCTTTGTGCTTCGATTTGTGCAGAAAAAAAAATTATTAACATAGCCAAATAAAATCATGTCTATCGTTGCTACACCACCTGCCATTGTTTTCCAACGCGAACAATTGACGGATGATATGTTACTTGAATTATATTTAAAACTTTTATATCCGCGCCTTATTGAAGACAAATTGTTGATTTTACTGAGGCAAGGCAGGGTCGGAAAATGGTTTTCTGGGGTTGGACAAGAAGCGATTTCAGTGGGTTGTGCGGCTGCTTTGCAGTCGGATGAATTCATTTTCACGATGCACCGCAATTTGGGTGTTTTCACGACGCGGGATGTTCCATTAGAGCAACTTATTTCGCAATGGCAGGGAAAAACGGACGGTTTTACCAAAGGCAGAGACCGTTCTTTCCATTTTGGAACGATGGAACACCATATTGTTGGAATGATTTCTCACCTCGGTCCGCAATTATCTTTGGCATCTGGTGTTGCATTGGCGCATAAAATTCGGAGAGAAGGCAAAATTGCTTTAGCATTCACAGGGGAAGGCGGCACGAGTCAAGGGGAATTTCATGAGGCATTGAATACGGCTGCTGTTTGGAATTTGCCTGTGATTTTTGTGATTGAAAACAATGCGTACGCACTTTCTACCCCGACGCAAGAACAATATGCCTGTCGTTCGCTCGCGGATAGGGGTTTGGGTTACGGCATGAAATCGTTGAGTATTGACGGTAATAATATTTTAGAAGTTTATAATACGATTACGCAATTGGCGGCGGATATGCGTGTGATGCCGCATCCCGTTTTGTTGGAATGTCGTACTTTTCGAGTGCGCGGGCATGAGGAAGCCTCTGGCACGAAATATGTGCCTTCTGAGTTGGCAGAAGCATGGACGGCAAAAGATCCGTTGAATACTTATGAGCAATTTTTGTTACATGAAAATATTTTAACAGAAACGCTTATTGAGCAATTTAAATCTTCTATTCGATTGAAAATCAATGATATAGTTGAAAAAGTTTGGGCAAAACCTGCGGCTGAATCGTCGATTTCAAAGGAACTTGCGGATGTTTACGCGCCGTATCAACCCATTGAAATCGTGCTGGAACCAGACGCGCCGAAGCGCAATCGACGGTTTATTGATGCAGTTTCGGATGGTTTACGACAGGGCATGGAGCGACATCCAGAATTGATTTTGATGGGGCAAGACATTGCAGAATATGGAGGTGTTTTCAAAATAACGGAGGGGTTGATGCGGATTTTTGGTCGAGAACGCGTTCGGAATACGCCGCTTTGCGAAAGTGCGATTATTGGAATTGGTTTGGGATTGAGTTTGAAGGGCATGAAAGCAATGGTTGAAATGCAATTTGCGGATTTTGTGACATGTGGTTTTAATCAAATCGTAAATAATTTGGCAAAATTGCACTATCGTTGGGGACAAAATGCGGATGTTGTGATTCGGATGCCTACAGGCGGTGGTGTTGGCGCGGGTCCGTTTCATTCACAAACCAATGAAGCATGGTTTACGCACACGCCTGGTCTAAAAATTGTGTATCCGTCCAATCCTTATGACGCAAAAGGATTGTTATTATCCGCATTGGACGACCCAAATCCTGTTTTGTTTTTTGAACACAAAATGTTGTATCGTTCAATTTCGGCGGATATTCCAGACGATTATTATACAGTGCCAATTGGCAAAGCCGCCCTTACGCGAGTTGGGAAAGATATGAGTATTTTAACTTATGGAGCAGGAGTGCATTGGGCAATAAAAACCGTAGAACATTTGGGAATTGATGCGGAAATTGTAGATTTGCGTTCGCTTTTGCCTTTAGACTACGAAATGATTCAAAAAACGGTGCAAAAAACAAATAAAGTTTTGATTTTGCACGAAGATACGCTCTTTGGAGGCATCGGCGGCGAACTTTCAGCATGGATTTCCGAACATTTGTTTGAATCTTTGGATGCGCCGATATTGCGCGTTGCATCTTTGGATACACCTGTGCCTTTCGCGCCGAATTTGGAAAAAATATTTTTACCCGAAGCGCGCTTGCAAGAGGCAATTGAAAAATTGATGCGTTATTAGTGGAATGATGAATGATGAATGATGAATGATGAATATATATTCATCATTCATCATTCATCATTCATCATTATTAAATTTAAATTATTACTTTAACCCTTTTTTAAATTCATAACAAAATGAATCTCAAAGAATTTACAGTCGTTACAGGATTATCAGGCGTTCACAAGTTGTTAACGGTGCGGGGTGACGGCATTATTATTGAAGATTACGATACGAAACAACGTCAATTTGTCGCAACCCGTAAACATCAATATTCGCCTTTACAAACGATTTCTGTTTATACAAATAACAATTCGAGTGTTCCTTTAAACATTCTTTTTGAAAACATGTTTAAACAATTGGAAACCAACCCTTTGCCTGCTGAAAAGGCGGATTCCAAAACATTGCGTGCCTATTTTACAGCCGTCA
Organism: Bacteroidota bacterium; assembly: GCA_039795795.1. GTDB lineage: Bacteria > Bacteroidota > Bacteroidia > Chitinophagales > Saprospiraceae > JAAFJT01. The sequence goes on from JBDKKX010000108.1 coordinate 10,482, forward strand.
TGCCCGATCATGACCCAGAACGCGTCCATATTAGTGATATAAAAAAAGCGTTGAAATGGTTCCATTTTTTGAATAGTCGGAATCTATTGGCACTTGATCCGCCGAAAGAAGCAGCACCGATTATTGATACACTGCCTGCCACTGAAAAGGCAACAGAAGCCCTTGCAAGTATTTGATAATCAATTATTTGAATTAGGGTTTATGAAATATTTAAAAAAATTGAGGATGAGTAGAAATCCTATAAACCCTAATTCAAACCACTTTTTTTTGCGTTTCATTAACAAATTTTGTATAAAAATAAAGTTGCTATAAAACTTTTTTTGCGTCACAAACAAAGCTAAAAGCAAGTTACGCCCTATTGTTTTTAACAAAACCTTATAATCTTTATTATACTAAAAACCCGAGATGAATGGTTATATCCGTACAAAAAATTATAAATTATGAATGTGAAAAAGTTTATTTTTGCCTTGAGTATATCCCTTTGCACGCTTTCCGAATCCTCTCAGGCGTATCCTTTGCCGATTGTGGACACATTGCCGCGTGTTTTTTTGCTCGGCGTGTATGACGGCGGCGATTTTGAACAATTGAAAGAACAGTATAGTATGACTTTGGTGCAGGCTTGCCGTTCGGATATGGAAACCGCGTATTATAGCTGGATACACATGCTTAAACATTTGGAAAGTTATTCCAAAACCCAAAGTTTTGATTTAGACGGCGTAAAAATGTGGTTGTATGTGTTTTGGAACAAGGACGGTTCGATACAACATTTGGCATTTTACCTCAAACAAAATTCTCGAAATATTGATAAAGCTGCCTTTACAACGTTTTTAGAAGGTTTTTGCACTCAATATAAATCGCCGATTAAGTCGGATAAGAATTTTTCTAATTACAGTTCGGCAAATTTTCCTGTGATGATTGAAAAAGAAAAGGATAGAGAACCTGTAAAAAAAGATTAATAAAAAAAGGAATCAAGACAATTTGTTTTGATTCCTTTTTTTTATGTAATAATTTGATTTTTAATTCTCAGTACGTGACAAAAATACTTTTCATCACAGATTGAACAGATTCCACGAGATTTTCACAGATTTTTTTTGATTTCAAGCATTAAAAATCAAAAAAAATCTGTGAAAATCTCGTGGAATCTGTTCAATCTGTGTCGAAAAATATTTTTGTCACGTACTGAGTTTTTAATTAGTTACCAAAAATATATCGAACCCCTAATTGCAATTGCCACCGCGACAACAAACCGTAATCAGGCGTAAACGTACTTTTCAAAGCGGTATCAAAACTATAAGTCGGCACATTGCCCGCGCCCACACTCACGCCAAGCGGTTGCGTATTCGTCGGCAAACGGCGAACACCCCATTTGGAACTCAATAAATTCCCCGCATTCAACAAATCTAAACTCACTTGAATTGCATTGGTTTTGTTTTCAGCCACTTTAAACGAGAAATCTTGCAAAACGCGCAAATCCCAATTGTTATACCAAGGACTCAACAAACCATATTTTTCCACCACACTTCCACGATTGGCATTCAAATAATCATCTTGTGCAATATATGCCTTGAACGCTGCTTTTTGCGC
>JBDKKX010000109.1:0-11980 GCA_039795795.1 Bacteroidota bacterium
TAAATGGGATTGATTTTTAGGATTGATAGGATTTTAATCCTATCAATCCTAAAAATCAACCCCATTTAATCCCAAAAAAATCCCATTTAATCCTAATTCCAACGCACTCCAAAATCGTTCACCGTTTTAAAGGCACAGAATAAGTTTGACCATCCACCCCCAAAACAGTATTTGGAAAAGCAGTTCGTGCTTCTTCCAAAATCGGATTTAAATCCACATATCGACTCGAATAATGACCTGTAACTAATTGATTTACAGCCGCTTTTGCAGCAATTATGCCAGCTTGAAGCGCAGTGGAATGACCCGACAAATCCGCATGTTCCACCATATCGTGCATAAAAGTCGTTTCGTGATAAAGCAAATCGACTCTTTGAATGGTTTCCAAAATTGGTTCAAAATACGTTGTATCTGCGCAATACGCAAAAGAACGTGCTTTTAAAGATGGTAATGTCATTTCCTCATTTAAAATTTCTATTCCATCCGCCGTTATAAAATTTTCCCCAGATTTAATGCCTTTTATTTTTTGAAATGGAATTGCATATTCTTTAATTTTTTCTGGGCGAATATTTTTCGGAAACGGCTGCTCTTGAAACAAATAACCCGAACAAGGCACCCGATGATTTAATGGAAAAGCGGTTACTTTTACGACCTCATTTTCAAGAATAAGAGCAGTTTTAGTCGTATCAACGATTTGAAAATCAATTGGAAACGGAGATTTATAATACGAATATTGAAAAATACTTTGTATCATCGGTTCTAATCCAAAAGGTGCAAAAATCGTCATACTTTCGGTTCGACCGCCCATCGCCATCGAAGTCAACAAGCCCGCCAATCCAAAAATATGGTCTCCATGCAAGTGCGTAATGAAAATATGTCTTATTTTATTTTTGCGAATTTGAAATTCTTGGATGCGAAATTGAGTGCCTTCTCCGCAATCGATCAAAAATAATTGTTCTTGAACGTTCAAAACTTGCGCGGAAAGCCAGCGATTGTACGCGGGAACAGCTGCATTCGAGCCGAGTATCGTTAATTCAAATTTCATATACAGTATATTTTACACTTCTTGTTTTTTAATAATATAAATAGTCCCTCTATTATCCCCAATTTTTTCAATTTCAAACTGGGCAGCCAAATATTGTAAATCTTTTTTGATGCTCGCCTGTGCGTATTGCGGCAAACCTTTCGATATATTTATCATTTTGACAGGTTGATTTTCTCTAATATGTTTTAGAATTGTTTGTTGTCTCTCATTCAAATAACCCCCTAATTTTCTATATTCTTTGACTTTTTGTTCTAATTTTAAGGTTAATTCTCGTAAACTATCCAAAAAAAAGAGCATCCATACATGGATTCGTTCCGTTTCTTTATATCGGTCTTTTTGACCATCCATTAAAGCTTGATAATATTCTTTTTTCTTAGATTCAATGATATGTTCCAACGATACGTATAAAACGAATTTATAATCCGATTTGAGCAATAAAAGATTGGTTAACAACCGAGATAATCGCCCATTGCCATCTTGATAGGGGTGAATAGACAAAAACTCATATATAAATGTTCCAATAATGATTAATGGATGGATTTCACCCTCTGAAAAGGCTTGATTTGTCCATTGTAAGAGTTCTTCCATTTCTTTTGCAGTCAAATACGGTTCGGTGGTGTTAAAAATCACCTTTGTTGTGCCATCGGGATAGGTTGCAACCACTTTATTGGTTAATTCTTTGAATTTGCCTCTGTGTCGTTCATCTTTGCTGCTGTATTTTAACAGAAAGTTATGCAACGAATGAAGATTCGATAGCGTCAAATCAATTTCTTTGTGCTGCTCAATTAGAATTTCGAGCGTATCGTAATAACCCACCACTTCTTGTTCATCTCGGGTTTGAAGTTTAGATATTTTTAAGTTTTTTATTAAAGTTGCGATTTCGGCATCGGTCAAGGAACTACCTTCGATGCGGGTAGAGGAACCAATGCTTTGTAAAGTTGCTATTTTGCGCAATTCTTTCAAATATTTATTCTCATCTTTGTCTAATTGTTTCCACTCGCCTTTAAATTGGTCAATTTGAGCAATTTTTTGAATGATGCGCTGAGTGACTAAAAAATCAAATTGTAATTTATTTTGAATCATGGTATGAATATTTTTGTGCAAAGGACGTATTTCTATTTTAAACCACCAAATATTTATCGATACTTTACCGATATTTTCTCTCTTTAATCAAAATTTTGAGCATTACCGATTGCTAAATTATAATTGAGCCCATTATTAACCTTTCGGAAAATTTCACCACTTATTCAAATTTGTTATCTTTGCCTTTTAAAATAAAAAACAATCATGCTATGCAACTTTTAATCAATCCGCTTAACTCAAACTGCGTTTTACCTTACGAAATGTCTATCAAACTCATTCAACAGTATTATAACGAAAAACAGCGCATTCGGAATCTAACCAAACAAGATTCTGAAAATGTATTGCGTCGGGCATTTGCCCGCGTCTTAGAAGGTTACGCTGCAAAACAAAATTTGTTTCTTTACGAAGAAGTCAGGCACCGAACTGACCAAAAAAATATCATTCGTTTCGACGGTGTGTTGAAAAATGAACTCGGTTTTGATTTTGGCTACTGGGAAGCGAAAGCGAATGTCAATCTGGAAGACGAGATTCGTAAGAAATTTAATAAAGGTTATCCTAAATCTAATATTTTGTTTGAAGATGGTGTAATTGCGGTCTTATATCAAGAAGGCGAACGCATTTTGTCGGTTGAAATGGTGAATCCTGACGCGCTCAACCTGCTTTTACAACAATTCTTTGCTTACGAAACCCGTGAATTACGCGATTTTAGACAAGCGGTTTCGGATTTTAAAAAAGATGTGCCCACCATTGCGGACACGTTGCGTAAAATGATTGTCACACAAGCCCTTGAAAATCAAGCTTTTATAACTAAACGAAATGATTTTTTAACGATTTGTCAAACTTCGATTAATCCCGAAATTGGATTGGAGGAGATTGATGAAATGTTGATTCAGCACATTTTGACCGAACAAATTTTTGTTGCCGTTTTCAGCGACGATCAACTCGTCCGCGAAAATAATATTGCGCAAGCATTGTCCGCCGTCGAAACTACTTTTTTTAAAGGTTCGGTCAAACGGGGCGTGTTAGACCAAATTAAAAATTATTACGAGGTGATTGCGTCGGTTGCTCGGCGGTTTGAAGGGCATCACGAAAAACAAACTTTCCTTAAAAAAATATATGAAAATTTTTATAAAGCCTATAATCCGAAAGGGGCGGATAAACTCGGTATTGTTTATACGCCAACCGAAATTGTGCAATTTCAAATCAAAGCAACAGATTATTTGTTAGAAACGCATTTTGGTAAAACATTGAGTGATAAAGGGGTTCAAATCCTCGACCCCGCGACGGGGACTGGTACGTATATTTGCGATTTGATTGATTATATGAGTCCGCACGATTTGAAGCATAAGTTTAAAAAAGAATTACATGCGAATGAAGTCGCTATTTTGCCCTATTACATTGCCAATTTGAATATTGAATACACTTATCGAAATAAAATGCAACAATATGAGTCATTTGACAATTTATGTTTTGTAGATACGCTGGATAATGTGACGGCATTGGGTTGGAAAGGCAAACAAATGGATATGTTTTCGCTGTCGGCGGAAAATGCGAAACGTATTAAAACGCAAAATGAAGCAAAAATATCGGTGATTATCGGGAATCCGCCTTACAATGCGAATCAGCAAAATGAAAATGATAATAACAAGAATCGCACGTATCCGTTTATTGATAAACGCATTAAAGAAACGTTTATAGCGAAGAGTTCGGCGCAGAAAACCAAAGTGTATGATATGTATGCGCGATTTTTTCGATGGGCGATGGACAGGTTAGACGAAAATGGAGTGATTTCGTTTATTACGAATCGGAGTTTTATTGATAGCAGGACGTTTGATGGGTTTCGCGCTTGCATACAACAAGATTTTGATGATGTGTATATCATTGATTTACATTCTGATGTGCGTGCTAATCCTAAAATTGCAGGAACGACGCATAATGTTTTTGGGATTCAAACGGGTGTTGCGATGTTATTTTTAGTGAAGAAAAAAGCGAAAACTAAACCGCGTTGCCACATTTTTTATTACGAATTAGACGATTTTTGGAAAACGCCCGAAAAATTAGATTGGTTACGCGAAAATTCATTTGAAACCATTGATTTTAAACGAATTACGCCTGATAAAAATAATAATTGGATTAATCTTTCGGAAGAGAATGATTGGGAATCATTGATGCCTTTGATTTCAAAAAATAAAGAAGATAAAACCATTTTCGGTTTTTCATCATTAGGCGTTTCAACCAATCGGGATGAGTGGGTTTATGATTTTGATGATAAAACGCTTTGTGAAAAGATGAATTTCTTTTGTAATACTTACAATTCACTTATAAGTCAAAATGGAATTCCAGAAAAAGAGGATAAGATTAAATGGAGCGAATCATTAAAATCCATTTATAAAAAACGAAAAATGCTTTGCTTCGATAACAATTTGTTAAAAAAATCGAATTATCGCCCTTTTGTTTCAAAATGGTTTTATGCTGAAACAACATTAAGTGATAGATTGACACAAAATCATTTCGATTTTTTTGGCAATGACTTAAACCAAAATAATCAATTAATTGGAGTCTTGTTTGGTAGTCGAGTAGCTTTTACGGTGTATGCTTCTAACCTATTACCTAATTTGGCAACCTTTTCATTAGATCCCGCGAAGTGGTGTCCGATGTATATTTATAATAAAAACGGCAATCGCCAAGAGAATATCACCGATTGGGCATTAGAACAATTCCAGCAACAGTATTGTCATTCCGTAGGAAACTCGATTACAAAAGAACAAATTTTTTATTATGTGTACGCCGTGTTACACGCGCCTGCGTACAGGAGCGCGTATGAAATCAATTTAAAACGAGATTTCCCGCGCATTCCGTTTTACACCGATTTTGAAAAATATGCTGCGTTGGGCAAACAATTAGCGGATTTACATATTGATTACGAAACGATTGAGCCATATCCGTTGCAACGCGTTGACAAACAAATGCTTCAAGATTTTGTCCCGAAAGCGAAGTTGAAAGCCGATAAAACCAATAATTGTATTGAAATAGACGAAATAACCAAATTATGTGGCGTTCCAGAAGCAGCTTGGGATTATAAATTGGGGAATCGCAGTGCGTTAGAATGGATTTTAGACCAATACAAACCGTCCAAACCGTCCGACCCGACAATTGCAGCACAATTTAATACCTATCAATTTTCGGATTATAAGGAGCAAGTGATTGATTTGCTACAAAAAATTTGCCGCGTGAGTGCGGAAACGATTCAAATTATTGAACAATTATAAAAAACAGCGTTGGCAAGGTTTTTAAACTTTGCCAACGTTTTATAATTTAATAATTAATTGATAGTCAATAATTTACCAATCTGCTACAATTGTAATTTGAATTTCATCAATGCCTTTTAAACGTTTGTCATTTGTTAAAAATTCTTGGCATTCGGATGCAATCGCTACCGAAATTTGAAGCGCGTCCATTCCTTTTAAGAATTTGTATTTAGCACGCAGCTTATACGCAAGTGTCGCACTTTGCATATCTACGGTCAGAACCGTAAAATTTAATTCTTCTAATAAATCTTCAAAGTTTTGAATCAAATCTAAACGCCCTAATTGATACGGTTTGACGCTGAATTCAGTATGCGTCAAAACACTTGTGATCAATTCGCAATTTTCTTCGACAGCTTCGACGAGAAAATCAGCTACCTTCTGATAGAACGTTTCGTGGCTTTCTATCAAGTAAATGAAAGGCGCAGTGTCAAAAAAAATTTTTCTAGAACCTGTCATTTTCGCGGAGTTGATGAATGTAATGTTGAGCGTCCGTTTGCCATACGCCTTTGCCTTTTCCTGCGTATTTGTTTAGAATTGCAATTGTTTTATTCATTTTATGCATCCTTTTTGCCAGTTCAAGGTATAAAACTTCCAAATCAGCAGGCTGCAACAAATCAATTTCTTTTAAAATAACCTCAAGATGTGGTGCCATATGTCGTAAATTTTTTACAAAGGTAGGCGAAAAAAATAAAATTTCAAAAAATAAATTTCAAAAATGTCTGACCCGACGACTGCCGCACCATTTAATACCTATCCATTTTCGGATTATAAGGAGCAAGTAATTGATTTGTTCGGGAAAGTTTGCCGCGTGAGCCTCGAAACCATGCAAGTTATTGAACAATTATAAAAAACAACGTTGGCAAGGTTTGAAACTTTGCCAACGTTTATAAATAATTGATAATCAATTATTTATAAATTTCATTTCATTCATTATATTTCTCTAAAAGAGCTTTTAAAACTTCTTTAGACGGCAAAACAGATTTTGGATGCGCATTAACAACAAATAATGAGACCAAGATAAAACAGACGACCATTGCAATTCGTCAGACACTGTCTGACGAATTGAATAAGCCGTATAAAAATCACGCATTTGTTTTAAATTAGTTTCAGAAAAGCCTTTTCCAAATTGTTTGGTCAGTTGTCTGCCAACTTTTTGGAGTAATTGTACGCCATATTCGGCACGGGTTGCGCCGTTTTGCAGCTCTTCGACCAACATTTCACCAATTTTGTAATAGGTTTGAACCATAGCCGTATTCGCAATCTGCGCCACATATAGGAATGCGAAATAAATAAAGTATCCCTTTTAAAAAAAACCGAAAAGAGAGAAAACAAAAATTTTTTGCAAAAAAATTTTTGTTTTCTCTCTGAAAAGACCCCGCCGCGGGGTCTTTTCAGAGAGAAAAAGAAATTTTTTTTGCAAAAAAATTTCTTTTTCTCTCTTTTCGGGTCTTCAAAAGGGATACTTTATTTATTTCACGTTCCTAAGCGTCGAAACGATGCAAATCGTGGAAAAATTATGATTTTAATTCCCCAAATAGTATCTTTGCATACACATTCATTAAAAAACATCTAAATTTATGAGTAACAAAATTGGAGCATTCAAATATTCAGAGGAAGAACAAATCGCTGCGGAAAAGCAAATCCTTAACTTTCAGAAGATTACAAATTATCGAATGAAAGAATCTTCTATTGAAGAATTGATCCATTTGTATCAATCAGGGCGCGATGCCGAGCAAAATAAATGGTTTGTACCCAAAGATCATCGAGCTTTTTTTTGGGATGAAAAACAACAAGCCGCTTTTATTGAAAGCGTGTTAATTGGGTTGCCGATTCCTTATTTCTTTGTAGCAGGAAGTAAAGGTGGGCGATTTGCCTTAATAGATGGTCTGCAACGGTTGAATACATTGGAAGCTTTTTTAGAGAATCAATTGATTTTGAATGGTTTAAAGAAATTAACGTTATTGAATGGGTTTCGATTCCAAGATTTGCCCTTATCTCGTCAACGGCGATTTAAAACGCGAGTCATTCGGTTTATTGAATTGACCGACAAAGCGGATTATGAAGTGCGTCAAGAATTATTTAATCGCTTGAACCCATGACAGAAGTGCTTTTACGCTTTGAAGAGCGCAAACAGGAAATCGAAATTTACTTTGAGCATATTACGGATTTTCTAGATAAAGATGCAATTGTGCTGTTTCCAGATCATCGCGTGAAATCGTTGAGTATTGATTTGGAACATATTCTATTGTCGAATTTATTTTTGTTATTATATAATTTGGTAGAATCTTCTATTTCAGGGGCGATTGAATCCATTTACAAAGAAATGTTAGCCCATGCGGTGTCGTATGACGAGATTAAGCCAACAATTCGAATGGAAATTTTAGATCATGTGAGGAAAAATGTGAATACAAAAAAATTTGTAGAAAGCGTTGAGGACTTGGTGATTGATATTTTAAAATATTACCCAAAGTCAACTGAACTTTTTTCAGGGAATGTTGACCAAGAAGAAATTAAAAAAATGGCGCAGAAATACGGGTTTTCGGCTCACACAGATGCTCGTAAAACCCAAAATGGTGAAAAATTGAAAACAATTAAGAATCGTCGGAATGAATTAGCACATGGTTTTAAATCGTTTCAAGAGTGTGGCGAAGAACGCACTTTTCAAGAAATGAAATCAATAAAAGATGAATGCCTGTTATATATCGAACAGATATTGAAAAATATTGATGCTTTTTTGAAAAATAAAACCTATTTGAAATAAATAAAAGCTATCTGACTCCACAATTGCAGCGCAATTTAATACCTATCCATTTTCGGATTATAAGGAGCAAGTGATTGATTTGCTACAAAAAGTTTGCCGCGTGAGCCTCGAAACCATGCAAGTTATTGAAACATTGTAAGATAAGTAATGATGTATTAAAATAGGTCGTTATTTTTTCACTTAAAAGATTGATAATCAATCTTTTAAGTGAAAAAATAATGACCTATTTTGCGAATTAGCCACTTTACAATTGAATATTTTTGTAAATACGGCGCATTGAAATAGAAACATCCACCGATTTTAAAACCATTTGAGCATCTAAATCTCGAATAATCGTTTCATGCCAAACGCCTTGTTTCGGTCGAAACCAAACTTCTGCGTAACACATATCTTGCCGAATCAAGATATATTCTTGAAAACTTTCCAGCGTTTTATATTTATCGAATTTACCATTTTTGTCATATTTTTCGGTTCGTTTCGATAATACTTCAACAACCAAAATGGGATTTGTCAATAATAATTGACTTTTATCCCAATAAATAGGTTTTTGACTTACGGCTAACGCATCTGCGTAAACACCTTCATCCAAATTAGGAAAATATACTTTTTGGTCTGAATTGAAAATCGTATAATCCTTTTCCATGATTTCAAATGCCATGCCCATTTGAATCATCATATTGCTTGCAATAATATTATGAGAACTTGATTCGTTTGGCATACGGGTAATTTTACCATTTATAAATTCATGTTTATGAACGGATTGCGCTTCTTTGCGCATGTAATCTTCGAGCGTGTAAGTCTTACTTGGACGCTCGAATTTGAACTGAATTGGCTCTACAATTTTTTCAGCTACCATTGGACTCTATTTTTTGTACAAAAATACACTAAAATTCTGGAAAAACAAGCAAAAATGCGCCCATTTTTCACAAATGGACGCATTTTACAATTACTCATGTTTCATTTCTAAAATAAATCCAACAACGCTTTTTCCATCACTTTTCGCCGAAAAACCAATTTCATTTTCCAAACGAACTACATTTTTTTCATCCACTAATTTATCTTTCAAGGCTTTATCTAATCGTTCCCTAAACGTTCCACTTCCTTCTTTAACTTGATTTTGAATAGATTGTATATCTAAATTTTCTTTACTATAAAGAACACAAGTGTAATCTGTCCCGATGGTATTATCTAACTCAATCCAATGTGCTTCATCGGGCAAAGCGACATGATTGCTTTTGTAAGTCAGCGCGGGACTAATATTTGCCTCGTGTGGAAACAAAATGCTGACATTGTGGGTCAAATCCGATGCCAACACATATACATAAGCAGGTTCATTGTTGGACAGCAAAATTCGATACCTATCACCAGACTTAACAGGATTTTTTAATCTATAATTCGCTTTATCCAAAGCAGATACAACGAATTGACCTCTGGTTTTGATGGGTTGTGCCAACATTGCCGCCCCAGTGGAGGACATTAGACTTAATTTGCCTGAAAAATCGACCAAAGATTCAGGCTTTGGCGCAGATAAAGTAACGACTCGTTCTTCGGAAGTGATTTTGCCATCTTCGGTTGTAGCCGTTATTTTGATACGATTTTCGCCTACAAATAATTTTATATTGCGTTCATAATTCGCTATCCACCAACCACTTATGTTACTGGGAACGGTCGATTGACCTCTCGACAAAGCTCCATTTAAATACAAAGATACATCCGTCAATCGTTTTTGAGATTGAACATTCACCGCAATTGGATAATTTTCATGCTCCGTCATCGTTGAAACGGCTGTTGGCGCAGTCCATTTTAAAACAATTTTTGTTTCTGTCGCAGGTTTTGGTGGAACGACAACAGGCGGTTCTGGTTTGGGCGGAACGACTACAACAGGTGGCGCAGGTTTGGGCGCGTCTATCGGAAACATTTCAAAAGAATATATCATAAATTTGCAAAAATCGTCATAACTCATCCAAATAAACCCTTGATTGCCCCAATTAGAACCCCATGAATTCAGAATTTCAAACGCACCACCATATTTATCATTGTCATAACCCACAATGCACATCGCATGCCCACCTTGCACCGTCGCTGGATTTTCAGTAGGTTGCCAAACCATTTTGGCATTGCTCAAAGAATTGGGACAAATCACCGCCGTCACCACAGGCAAACCTTCCGACAAAGCCTTTTTAATGGCTTCCACTTTATAAGCATGATCATCGTCTTCCCGACAAATCGTGATAAAATCTTTAATTTTACCCTGTTTTGCCTTCTTCAAGATGCTTTCGGAGACATCGTCGGGGCAATGTTCTGTAAAATCTTCCATTTTTGGACAACCATTATCGCGCATATCGCGGAATGCAGCAGGCATTCCTGCATTGCTGCCATTGCAATTTGGGCTCTTTTTGATGGCAAAATAGGTAAAACCGGGGGCATAAGCATTCGCTGTGATGACTTTTTTATCCGTCCAACCATTGCGTTTTGCGTCCATGATAGTGCGCGCACCATACGCGGCACTCCATGCGATGCACGTCCCCAGCCCATTGCGCTGAACTTGACAATAAGGTTGTTTGGTTTCCCCATTTAGGATAAAAGTGGGGCAATTTTGGTCGCCCGGAAGGGGGCAATATGCTTTTAAAGACACCGCAGCAGGAAGACTGGTGTAATCCCGTGAAATCAACCGCGCTTTTACAGGCACATTTTTGTAACTTTTATCGCCCAAATCTAAGCCAGTTGCATAGTTTTGAGCCGCCGCAAGCAAGGGTACGAGGGCAATCGCTAAAAGGAGTAATTGTTTCATTCACAACGAGTTAGTACGGTTAAACAGATTCAGTTTCCCAAACTTTCTTTTAACGTTTTAAAGATTGACAATGGTATTTTTAGCGAAAAAAGACTTTAACGGCTAAACACTTTTTAATAATTTATGCAAATTATGATGGGCTGCTTGCGACATAAAAGGTTGAATATCAACGCTTTTCAACATGGATACGACGGCTTCCATTTCGTGCATTCGCCTTTCGGCATGTGTCACACTGCCTTCGATAAAGCGGTCGATTAAAGCGTCCTCTTGACCAAGGATAGATTTAATTTGTTCCCGAATATACGGCTCTAATCCAAAGGCTTTCCCTGCTTCGACCGCTTCGCAAACCACCGCAGCGACACCTTTATATACAATAGAGCGTAACAGTTTGAGTTTGGATGCTTCGCCCACTTGGTCACTCAATACTTTTATATTCAAATTTAGGTGCGCCAATTTTTCATAAAACGCTTTTGCCCCATTGCCCGAAACCCAAAAAGGAGTTAAAATGCCTTTTGGCGGAACGGGAGCCATGATGGCTAAATCTACGTATTGAACCCCTGTTTTTTCTAAAATATTGAAAATCAATTGTTTCGCTTGAGGCGAAATGGTGTTCATTTCGACATAAATTTGTTTTGGGTTCAAAATGGGCGCAACTTCTCTTGCCACAGTTTCCGAAACGGTGGAAAGATTGACGCTTAAAATAATATCTGCTTTTTCGGCGGCGGCTGGATTGCTTTTGGCTAAAACGACGGACGAATCTAAATTTTTCTTCAAATTAGGGTCAAAACCGATGATTTGAACGCCTTTTTTTGACAAATCGTTTGCAAAATGGCTGCCTGCTTCGCCCAGTCCGAGGATTGCGATTTTCATAATTATAGTCGTTGAAATGGTGTGGTACGTTGGATAGTTGGGCACGTTGGAATTAGGATTAAATTGGATTTTTTTGGGATTAAATGGGATTGTTTTTTTTGGGATTTTTGGGGTTTGTGGGGGTT
>JBDKKX010000110.1:0-11971 GCA_039795795.1 Bacteroidota bacterium
AAATGGGCATTGTTGTAGGCGCGAGTTTATCGGTGGACTATGCCAAATTAGGGTATGATATTAGTGCGTTTTTAGGGATTCACTTGGATAAAAGTTCGTTATATGATGAAGTTGCGGAGCAATTAAAATCCATTCCTGAAATTGTTGCGGCGCATTACACGACGGGTTTGTACAGTATTTTTGCAAAAATTATTTGCCGGGATACCAATCATTTGAAGGATGTTTTGCACGATAAAATTCAAAAAATTCCGGGCATTCAACGGACAGAGACGTTTATTTCTCTTCAAGAAAGCATTAATCGACCTATTGATATTAGTATAGATGATAATGCATAGGAATTGGAAACTAATAATCTACCTATAATTTGCCACGAATTACACGAATTTGCACGAATCATTTGTGCAAATTCGCGTAATTCGTGGCAAACCTAAATAAAAATTGATTAACAATATTTGCACGGATGCGCTACAAAAATTCATTTTTGGCAAAAATTGGTTGTTTGTTCTTTTTTTTTGCGTTATTTTCAGGAGGAAAATTAAACGCCCAAGATACAATATCGAATCGTTATGTGGGTTATCGATTGCAACTCATTGATTTTGAGCAAGTTAAAAAAAAAGGAAATCAAGTTAAATTAAAATGTACCGTTGTAAATACGGGACGATTCGCCGTTAAATTAGATGGAAAATCCTTACCGAAAATCCCATTAGTCCTGGATGCAGATTTGGCTTCGTTAAAAACGCTTGGCTTGGAAAATCAAGCCGAACAAATTTGCCGTTATGCGCGCATTCAGAAAATTAATTTAGAACCGGGCGGCATGATACCGCGTTTTACAATACAATTTATTTTAAAAGCAAATGCAAAATATGACCCACCTCAATATCAAAAATTAAACGCAACGAATATAGATACAGCGTTGTCGAATCCAAAAACGCTCCCAAAACCTGCTCCATTACAAAGTGTCCTTGCTACGAATGCGCCTGCGAACCCCAAACCCGCTGCTTCCAATACAGAAACGGTTAAAAATGGTGAAAAAGACACGGATGAATTTGTCGATGAACGGTTGAATTGTGCGGATTTGGCATTGGAAGACGTAAAAGTATTGAGTCTTTCCAAAAAAAATATTGAAATTGAATTTACGATTGTCAATAAAGGCGTGGGTGACGCGCCCCTTTTTGGTGCCAAAAAAGGGAAAGAGGATAATGTGGCAATACAATTTTATTTGTCGAGCAGCCCGCGTTTGACACGCGGTTCGGTTGCTTTGGAAGGCGTTTATGTGACGCAAGGATTGGAAGCGACCCAAGGTAAATTAGCACCGAATGGGCGTTATCGCCAAAAAGCTAAAATTAATATTGAAAAAGCAAGTCAATTTAGCAAAGTTTTAATACTTTACGTCGATAATTTTGATGTTTTGCGAGAGTGCGATGAGACTAATAATGAAGCGCACCTCACACCCAATTGGCTATTTTAAACTTAATAACGATTGTGAAATCTTCCGAAATTGAAATAATTTGCAGCGAAGTGTTGAAAAAAATTCAACATTTAGGATTTATGGTATCTCCCAAACTGGAATTGGGCGCGTCGATTTGGATGCTGAACGATGAAATCGATATTGAAATCTTGTTTGCCAAACAAAACCGGCGGAAAGAATACCTTTTCAAACCCGAATTACAAGGCGATGTTTCTTACAAAGCCAATCGAAATGCGTTTCAATTGTACGTATGCGACACGATGGATCGCACTTTTGTCATTCCGTTATCCTTGATAGCCGAAATTTTCCAAGACATTTACGCGCTTGGAGAGGACTTTAAACAATTTAAGCCCGTCATTCAACTGCAAAATGGGGCTTGGTTTCTCTCGTTTTTTGGCAAATACGATATTACAGATTATTTAAATCGATATGATTTTCTGATTGCGGAATCCAAAACCTATACGCCCCCGCCAGTGCGTTATGCGACGACGATTGAGCGCAAAGGCATTGAAGACCGTTACAAAGAATTGGCGCAAGAAGGCAATCTTCGAGACGATAGCATGCACTCGGCGACGGTGGATATGTTGCGGCGCATTGGCGAATGGTATGGTTTTGAAGCGGTTACGGAGTCCAAACCGAAAGGTTTTGCGGAATTTCCGTATTTAATTGATTGCCTTTGGTATAAAAACGGCGATTTGTATATGGCAATTGAGGTTTGTCACAAGGGCGTAGTGGAAAAAGATAAAGATGCCTTGAAATTAGCCAAACAACACGGGGCGCGCAAAGTCATTATCGTTGCCGAAGTCAACAAATTGGATAGAATTCGCAAACTTTTTATGTATGATGGAGACATCAAATCTTGGACAGAGATTTGGAGTTTTGAGCGGGTTTTTAATCTTTTTGAATCGGGCTTGCGTTTTTTTAAAGATTTTGACAAATTGAAACGCTATGGTTGGAGCGAAAATTTAATTGAATATATCTAACCGAAAATTTGTCACATTTTTTTGCAAATATATTGTTACAAGCAATTATTGCTTTTTTGAACAAATGTTTTTACAAAAATATTTATGGATGCCACATTTATATAAAATTGATTATCAATTAATTATAATTAAGTTAAAAATGAATTATATTTTAATGGCATACCATACATATAGTATTTTTCATAAAATTAACAAAAAAACTTGTTACAAAAGTTGCACAATTGGACTTTTTTATTTTACTTTGTGGATAATTAACAGTGAAAGACATAAAAATACAATTTTTTTCATGAAATATACCCCCTTTTCCCCCCTTTGTTCTCAAACCGGCAGACTTTGAATTCGTTGTGCATAACTGCATCGTCCGTTATGATTGTTTTGAATTCGAAACAAGGCACAATACATTCGGGTCTGTCTTTTTTTTTGTTTAAATTTTGAAATTCGGATGGTAGGAATTACATTTGCTGCAAAAAATCCGAACAATGAAATCATTTGCTTACATGAATGGGGCAATTTTGCCACTCGAAAATGCCCACTTACACATTACAGATTTAGCACTTCTAAGAGGCTATGGAGTCTTTGATTTTTTCAAATCTGTGAATGGAAAACCCATTTTCATCGAAGATCATCTCGACCGTTTTGAAAAATCTATGGAATTCATGGGTTTAGACATTCCCTATACACGCGGTCATTTGCGCGATCATATTTTAAAATTGATTCAACTTAATGAAGGTAACTTATTGGGAATCAAGTTATTGTGTACAGGCGGCTATTCAGAAGATGGCTACACGCCGACGACCCCAAACTTAATTATGTTTGCAAAACCATTTACTTTTGCAGCATTTAATCAAGGTTTAAAATTGATGTTGTTGGAACATCAACGGGAATTACATCAAATCAAGTCCATTAATTATATCCAACCCATTACCGTTTTACCGAAACTAACCGCACTCAAAGCGGATGATGTCCTCTATCACCAAAACGGTTTTGTAAGTGAAGCGTCTCGCAGCAATCTTTTTATTGTCAAAAATAAAAAGGTGATTACGCCCAAAGACGATATTTTATTGGGCGTTACGCGAAAACATGTTTTAAAAATTGCTCAAAAAGCATTTGAAACAGAAGTTCGTCCTGTAACGTTGAAAGACCTTGCGGAAGCAGATGAAGTGTTTTTGACAGGCAGCACAAAACGGATTGCACCTGTGACTCAAATTGATAATTATCATTATCCAATTGGCAAAGTGACTGAAAATTTATATCACTTGTTGCTGGAAAAAGAAGGTGTTACAAATTAGGATACGATTGGAACACAGATGACACGGATTTTACAGATTTGCACGGATTTTTTGTTTTCTTGTTGGGATTTAGAACAAGAAAACAAAAAATCCGTGCAAATCTGTAAAATCCGTGTCATCTGTGATTCAATCGTATCGTAACCTTATTATCACGTACTCGTACTAATACCCTAATAATTTCAGCATAGATTCCGCATCTTGTTCATCGGCTTCCATCCAATCCACTAAATTCCCATTTTCATCTCTATCCACTAAAATACGTTTCGGCGCGGGCAAAAGACAATGTTTGATGCCCCCATAACCACTCAAAGCATCTTGATACGCGCCTGTATTGAAAAATCCCATATACAAACTTTCATCATTTTTGCCAAATTTAGGCATGTACAATTGATTCAAATGGGCTTCTGAATTGTAATAATCCGCATTATCACAACTTAATCCACCCACATTCACCCGATGATACTCCTTATTCCAATGATTCACAGGCAATAATATATAACGTTCATTAATAGCCCAAGAATCAGGAATCGTATTAATCAACGAATTATCGACCATGTACCATAATTCACTATCATTTTGCTGCTTTTGACCAATGACCGAAAAAATCGTCGCGCCACTTTCTCCGACCGTGTATTTTCCAAATTCGGTGAAAATATCTGGCGCAGGCACATCTTCATCCGCACAATATTCTTTAATCGTCCGCACAATTTCCTTAATCATGTAAGCATAATCATACTCAAAATTCAAAGAATTGGAAATCGGCAAACCGCCGCCAATGTTTAAAATCTTCAAATCGGGGCAATAATGCCGCAATTGACAATACAATTTAACGCCTTTGCGCAATTCGGACCAATAATAAGTCGTGTCTTTGATGCCCGTATCCACAAAAAAGTGCAACATCCGCAATTTAAATTTCGAGTTCGTCAAAATCTTATCTTTTACGAAATTAACCGCTTTGGAAGGTCGAATGCCCAAACGAGAAGTGTAAAATTCAAATTTGGGTTCCTCTTCCGTCGCAACTCGAATGCCCACCCCACAAGTATTGACAATATGTGCATCATAAAAATCCAATTCTTCGCGGTTATCGCAGACTGGAATCACATTTTTGAAGCCTCCATTAATCAATTGTGCCAATTTTCGGATGTAACCAGCACTTTTAAAACCATTGGCAACAATGATTTTATCCTTGCCAATTTTGCCCGCATGATAAAGTTTTTGAATCAAATCGATGTCAAAAGCAGAAGAAGTTTCCAATTGCACATTGTTTTTCAACACCTCATCCAACACAAACCGAAAATGAGAACTCTTAGTGCAGTAACAATAATAGTATTCTCCGCCATAATTCAACTCATCTATAGCGTTGTTAAAATGCTTTTTAGCTTGCTGAATTTGTTGACTGATTTTCGGGAGATAAGTGATTTTCATAGGAGTCCCATACTTTTTAATCAAAGAATAGAGGTCAATCCCGTGAAAATGGAGGCAATTATCTTGCAAAGTGAATCCGTCCTGTGGAAAATAAAAGGTTTGATCCACCAAGTCAAAATAAGTATTTTTCATTGTAGCCGTGCGTCAGGGTCTGAATGCGTGAAACCATAGTTGTGAATGTCCTTTGGATAGAAGGATGAATTTATCCTTCGATTCAAAGGCGGCAAAGGTAGGATTTTTTTAAGAATAAAAAATAAAAAGTATATTTTCAAAAGGAACGGGCGTTCGACGTTTTTTAATAAAATTGCTTTTTGATGGTGCCATTTTTAGCTACTTTTGCCGCAAAATTAAACAAGAATAATTGAATAAAAATGAATAGAATTGCACTTATCACAGGCAGTACCTCTGGTATTGGACGCGCAACCGCTTTTGCTTTTGCCGCAAATGGGATGGATTTAATTTTATGCGGTCGCCGAACAGAGCGATTGACGGAACTGGCTACCGAACTTTCGGGTAAAATAAAAACGATATGTTTAAATTTTGACATTAGAAAGCGGGCAGATGTTGCCAATGCGATTGCTTCATTGCCCGAAAATTGGAAAAAAATTGATATTTTGGTCAATAATGCGGGAAATGCACATGGACTTTCGCCCATTCAAGACGGCGATATAGATGATTGGGACGCGATGATTGATGGCAATGTACAAGGACTTTTGTATGTTTCCAAGGCGGTGATGCCTTTTATGGTGGCGCGACAAATGGGACATATTGTTAATATCAGTTCTGTTGCAGGCAAGTGGACGTATCCAAATGGAGCTGTTTATTGCGCTTCCAAAGCGGCTGTGGAAGCGATTAGTGAAGGGATGCGACATGATTTGACTCAACATGGGGTTAAAATAACGAATATTGCGCCAGGCGCGGTTGAAACCGAATTTTCTTTGACTCGTTTTAAAGGCGATGAAGCGCGGGCAAAGAAGGTTTATGAAGGTTTTGATCCCATTCAAGCCGAAGATGTTGCAGACGCGATTTTGTACGCAGTGAATACGCCTAAACGGGTGACGATTGCAGATATTGTTTTATATGCAGGTGCGCAAGCAGCTCCTACGGTGATTTACCGAAAATAATCATTGTGATACGATGGAAACACGGATTTTACAGATTTGCACAGATTTTTATTTTATTTTTCTTTGACTTTGGCGTAAATTCAAAATAAAATAAAAATCCGTGCAAATCTGTAAAATCCGTATTATCTGTGCTCCCATAGTACCCTGTGCTCACTCAATACTCATCCTAATTTTAAAATCTTTAGGCAAATAATTATTAATGCGATGGTTTAAAACCTTCATCCAACCTAAATTCAGCCCTTCATAGCGCGCTAAATACCAACCTTGTTTCGGAATTTCGTCCAAATTCGGGCTTTCTTTTTTCAAAAAATGTAAGGCTTGCACTCGATTTAAATCAATATGAGGCAATTTTTTTGAAATCGCCGTACTCAAAGCGAATTCATGCGTCGGTATAAAATCATTTCCTTTAAAAATCCCAACTTCCAAACCAAAAGAATGAAAGGGCAAGATATAAGCAATTTGTTTTAATAAAAGTTGTTGTGCTTTTGGGAAACAAAGGATTTGTCCTGTTGCTTTCTGGTAAAAATCAAAATCATTGGGCGCGTCAAAATAATTTTTTAAAATATCCATTTGTTTTAAAGGCACTTTTGTCAAATTTTTAAAATCAAAATTAACTTTTTTAGAAATTTTATTGGGTGTATCCGTTTTTTCGGTTGCTTTTTTTCTAAAAACACTGACAAAAAAACCTTCTCCTTGCACTCGGTGCGGATAAAATTGATAACCAAATACTTCAACATTTAAAGCGTTATCTGCTACTTTTTGCATTTTTTCGACAATACCCCAATCTTTTTGAAGTTCAAGGCGTAAAGATTCCAAACCAAAGGTTTCACAAAGCCAAGTACCATTGTTCATATTTTCAACATCATTATAAGTACAAGTGGAATATAACAATACACCGCCCGATTTCAACAAATGAATGGCATTGGCTAAAATCCGCTTCTGCCGCGCCGCACAATTGGCTACATTTTCGGGCGACCATTCTTTGACGGCATTTGGGTCTTTGCGAAAAAGTCCTTCACCACTACAGGGCGCGTCCGTCAACACTACGTCAAACAAATTTTCTAAACCATTTTTCAAAACTGCTGTATCGTATCGAAGGGCATGAACATTCGGATAACCCCATTTTTGAATATTTTCTTTTAAAATATCAAACCGATTTTTAATCACTTCATTGGCTAAAACCAAACTTTTTTCAGAAACCGTGTCTGCTAATAAGGTCGTTTTCCCACCTGGCGCGGCACATAAATCCATGATTGACAATGCGTTATCCGTATCAACCACTTGCCGTAACGCTTCTCCAATAAACATACTACTCGCTTCTTGCACATAATACGCGCCTGCGTGAAAGGCGGGGTCAAGGGTGAAAACAGGTCTGCTTGGTAAATACGCACTGCGTTCATACCAAGCAACAGGCAGTTGCGCCTGTAACGCATCTTGTATTGGCGTTGCCTTTTTTTTAGCATTAAATCGAATGGAAACGGGTACCTGCTGTGATAAAGCCTGTTCCCATTCGGCATATTCATGCGCTAATTGCGCTTTTAAAGTATTTTGAAATGCAGTCGGTAACGGTTGTAACATATTGATTATCAATATTTTTTATAATTTTTCAAACAATTTTAACGCTAAATTCGTTAAAACGGCGAAAAATACGCATCATTTATATTTTTTAGAACAAAAGTTACAAAGGAACAAAGGGAAACAAAAGTTTTTTTAGAACAAAAGCGACAAAGAAACAAAAGAGAACAAAGCTTTTGTTTTACTTTGTTTCTTTGTCGCTTTTGTTCTAAAAAACTTTTGTTCTCCTTTGTTCCTTTGTAACTTTTGTTCTAAAAAACTTTTGTTCCCCTTTGTTCCTTTGTAACTTTTGTTCTAAAACTAAAAAAATTCAAAAAATGTCTTATAAAAGTTTAAAAGAAGCCGCGCTTGATTTAGAAAAAACAAACCAATTGCGCCGTATCTGTATCGAAGTAGATCCCGATTTAGAAATGGCAGAAATCCATCGCCGCGTTTATGAAGCAGGTGGTCCCGCCTTATTATTTGAAAAAGTCAAAGATTCACCCTTTCCTGCCTTGAGCAATTTGTATGGTACGCCTCAAAGAACCGATTTTTTGTTTAGAAAAACCATACAACAGGTCGAAAAAGTCATTCGTTTAAAAATCGACCCCATCGATTTTTTAAAAAAACCATTACACTATTGGTCAGCGCCCTTCACCGCCTTAAAAGCGTTACCCCTGCGCATTCCATTTCGTTGGTCTCCAATGAATTACAGAACCACTACGATTGATAAATTACCCCAAATTAAATCGTGGAGCATGGACGGTGGCGCGTTCATAACCTTGCCGCAAGTTTACACGGAAGACCCCGATAAAAAAGGCATCATGGGCAGCAATATCGGCATGTATCGAATACAATTATCTGGGAATCAATATATTATGAATGAAGAGGTTGGTTTACATTATCAGATTCATCGAGGCATCGGCGTTCACCATGAAAAGTACAATCGTCGAGATGAACCTTTTAAATGTTCTATTTTTGTAGGAGGACCGCCGAGCCATGCGTTAGCAGCCATTTTTCCATTGCCCGAAGGTTTGCCTGAAGTCACGTTTGCAGGCATGTTAAACGGTCGTCGTTTTAGATATTCAAAACAAAATGAACATGTAATTTCTTCTGATGCCGATTTTTGTATCACAGGAACGATTTTGCGCGGCACTAAAAAACCAGAGGGACCGTTTGGGGATCATTTAGGTTATTACAGTTTAAAACACGATTTTCCTGTGATGCGCGTCGAAAAAGTATATCATCGGCGCGATGCGATTTGGCATTTTACCGTCGTAGGTCGTCCGCCTGCGGAAGATTCCTCTTTTGGTTACATGATTCACAAATTAGTGAAACCGTTGACTCCACAGGAATTCCCTGGTGTTACCGAAATTCACGCGGTAGATGCTGCGGGCGTGCATCCTTTGTTATTAGCGATTGGCAAAGAACGATATATGCCCTTCCGCGAGCGCAAACCCGAGGAAATTTTGACGATTGCCAACCGCATTTTGGGTTCTGGACAGACTTCTTTGGCAAAATTTCTATTTATTGCGGCGGAAGGCGATGCCGAAGATTTAACCACAAAAGATATTCGAGTTTTTTTCAATCATTTTTTGGAAAGAGTGGATTGGACACGCGATTTGCATTTTCAAACGCGGACAACGATTGATACGTTAGATTATTCAGGTTCTGGGTGGAATGAAGGTTCAAAAGTCGTTTTAGCCTGTTGTGGTGCACCGCGCCGAACCTTAAAAGCCAATTTACCTAAAAATTTTACGTTGCCCGCAGGCATGGACAATCCCAAATTTATACAGCAAGGGATTTTAGCCATTCGTTGTCCACCCTTTTCAGCAGCAGTAGAAGCAGGAAAACAAGCAGAATTACTTTGCAAATATTTAGAAAATTTTGATTTGAGACATATTCCGTTAATTTTAATGGTGGACGACAGTGATTTTGCTGCCGCAACGCTTCAAAATTTTGTCTGGGTCACCTTCACTCGAGCGAATCCTTCCCATGATATATATGGGGTGCATGCCTTTACAGCATTCAAACATTGGGGTTGTCGCGGCGCGTTGGTCATAGATGCGCGTGTAAAACCACATCACGCGCCGATGCTGATTCCAGATAAAAAAGTAACTGAAAAAATAGACAAATTGTTTATAAAAGGAGGCGCATTGGAAGGCTTAATTTAATTGATGAAAAAATAAATATATAAAAATAGGTAAATAAAACATATATTATTTTGAATACAAATAATATATGCAATGATTGTTTTGTGAAAATAAAAATATATGTTTTAAAAATTTGTGTTAAAAAATTAAATTTCTGATTGGTTTTAAAAAAAAAGGCATAATTTTGTGAGCGATTTTACAAATTTATAGTACTGAAACAGAATCAATTAATTCTTTATGAACAAACATTTGTTTCTGACCCTTCTATTAGGGTCTCAATTTGCGTTGTTTGCCAACGCACAATCAGGTAACCTCAAACCTGATTTGGAAATAGGTATTACATCCGATCATGATACGTTAAAGGCACTCTCAAACATTATTATCAATGTTACACTGTGGAATCGGGGCAAAGCTGCTGCGGACCGAGTGGTTGTTAGCGCGCCCATTGTACGCGGTTCGTTGGTTTATGGTGGACTAAACCAAGCCACTCAAGGCGATTATTCGGTTTGGGGTGGTTTGTGGGACATCGGTAAAGTTGCCGCAGGCGATAGTGCAAAATTACAACTTCGTGTTTTTTTAATGGACGCGCAGCCGTTTACTCGATTGGTTCAAGTACAAGCTCAATCTCCAGAAGACCTTGATTCTCAACCGAATAACAATACAAATGAAACGCCATCTGAAGATGACGAAGCCGTTTTAAAATTGCCTAATACAAAGAAAGATTGTGCCAATGATGGTACGCCGCCTGCTTTATTATATTGTCCAGAGACGGTCAAAGTGACGACGACGGATTCTTTAGCGGTTGCTTTTTGGCGCAATCCGTCGTTTAGTGATAATTGTGATAATCAGGTGCTATTAGAATCGCACTATCATTCGGGCGATACTTTTCGATTGGGCAAAACCAATATCGTTTATTTTGGCAAAGATGTGCATAATAATAAAACGCCTTGTGTTTTTGATGTGGTCGTCGAAAAAATAGTGGGTACAGGAGTCGATTTAGCCTTGACGATGGCAACGGATGAGGCTTCGTATAAACTTTTTGATTATATCAATTACACGTTACAGGTTAAAAATATTGGGGATACGGATGCAAAACCTGCTGTAATTGATTTTAAGTTGCCTGCAAATACCAGTTATGGCGGTAAAAATGTGGCAACTTCGGGCGAATATGACTTATTTTTTCAAAAATGGACTTTGGATTTGAAAGCGGGAGCATCTGCGACATTAAGTTTGCGGGCTTATACGTTGAATAATAGTGCTCCTACATCTATTAATGCACTTGCCAGTGTCTATTCGTCGAATCCGAGCGATAAAAATCGTTCTAACAATACAGTTACAGTAGCTATTCCTGTGTGGAAAGGGGCAAATGGCTCGAATCAAGCAGAAGAAACTTCGGTAAGCGTTAAAAGTGTTTATCCAAATCCGAGTAGTGAGTTTATCAATGTGGAATTAGTGAGCAAAATTACAGGGCAAGTTGATTTAGCCGTTTTCAATACGATGGGGGAAAGGATAACGAATTTCTCTAAAAATGTGGTCAAAGGCGTGAATCGTTTTCAAACGGATGTGATTAATTTTACGTCTGGAGTTTATTTTATCGTCCCGATGATGGAGGGCGAAAAAGCAAATGCGGTTCTGTTTACCAAATTTTAATGAAAAGATAATTCACCCCGAATTACACGAATTTTCACTAACAATTCGGGCAAATTCGTGTAATTCGTGGCTAATTATAGGTAAAATATTAAAAATCCACATTAGATTGATTGCCAATCTAATGTGGATTTTTATTTTCTAAATTTAAATAAAAAATAGGTTAAAATGAACATTTTTATTTGTTTTTTAATTTGACTCTATTGTAACAATAGCTGCTTTTTTTATACAATTTCATATCCTTTCATACAATTTTGTACTCCAAAATAGAATTGAATTCCTTTAAAAAAAGGAAAAACTCCAAAAAAGAATTAGCTTTGCGCAAATT
>JBDKKX010000111.1:0-11966 GCA_039795795.1 Bacteroidota bacterium
CGCGTTCCAATCGTATCCCGACCGAATAATATTTTGTGATTTTTTCTTTTGAGACCGCTCCGTCCAAGTTTAGAAAAATCCAAATCTATAGTTCTGGATAATGTGCTGGAATATCGAATTTTATCGCTTTTGGAATATCTACTTCGACGGGTTTTGCGGTTTCAATCACGACTTTCACCGCGCCCGTTTGCGGACTATCCACATTCAAAATCCGTGTATAAGCAAATTTTTGGTCGCCTTTCAAACCATCATAATTGTTACACGCCATTTTAAAAGTGCTTTTGCGCGACGGTTGTTCCAAAATCATCGTTTGCAAGGTGAAATCGGTGGCTGAAAACCGATATTCCGTATGCCATCGCGCATCATCGCCCGTCAAAATCCATTGTCCGCCTGCCACCGCTTTGTCAAACGAAACTTTAAGTTGTTCTTTCGGAGTCATAAAAATGGGTTGTCCCAACAACATTTTTTGAATCATATCAAAATTCGCAGGCACTTGCAATTTTTCTTCCAAGTATTTAAACGACCGCCGCATCACATTGCCTTGAATATAATTGATGACAAATATCGAATCCCGCGTAATCTGAGTGCGAACGACGTTGAAACCCATCTTTTTAACATTCATCCAAATCAAACTGTCCTTGCGATAGCGCACCAACGACGAGGCAGAAACATTCATCGGCTTGCCTTCGTAATCCATATCCGCTTCCGCGCTGAGGCTGCCAAAAGCAATATTATTTTTATCAATTTTTTTCAAAATATCGGCTGTCGAATAGGCATTTGCCGACGGTGTAGGCGTTTTTTTGGGCACTGGTGTCGAAGCAGTGTTAGAACCCGTTTTGCAACCAAATGCACCTAAAAAACTGATTATCAATACATTAGATATTGAAAAATACTTCATAATTTCGTTGATTGAAGTTAAGAATTGCTTTTTGAGCAAAGTTAAACGATTTCGGACGATAAAAAATTTTCAAAAAAAAATTTTTCTATCTAACAAAAGTCTTTTATTTTTGCCACAAAGGTATCGAAAATTAAAATTTTTCGTAAAGTTATCCGAATAATGGAATGTTCATTGCTAAGTCATTCTAAAAGCGGAGTAACTCAATTGGTTCACAAACTTCTCTGAAACAAGGATTTAAATAATCAAAAAACATTCAATACCTTGAGAGCTACATCACAGATTCAACACGACCGAATGTCAAATCTAAAAATATCGCCAAACGCGGATGCGCATGCAATCGCTCAAGGGCAAACAGATGGAAATGAAATTCCAGACTTTAACTTTATTTTCAAAGAAGATATGTCTGTCAAACCCTTGTTCAAGATTCGGGAGAAAGGCAAATATGGCTTCATGGATGCGGATGGCGAAATCATCATTGAACCGCAATACCCGATTGCTGAGGATTTTAATAACGGGTTCGCTCGGGTTAAAGTCTTTGACCGCCTCCTGCCAATGGATCATTTAGGCAGGCTTTTGTTGAAAAAGATGTTCCATTTCGTGGGGACTTTCGAGGAAGGATTAGCGCGAGTGCGTTTGGTCAGCCTTTGGGGTTACATTGACGGGCGTTGCAACTTGATTATTGACCCGCAATTTGAAGATGCTGGGGATTTCAATGGCGGTTTGGCGGCGGCGAAATACAATGATTTGTATGGTTTCATCAACCGTTCGGGCGATTTCGTCATCAAACCGCAATTTGAAGCCGCAGGCAAATTCAATAATGGATTGGCAGCAGTGCGCATTGACGGCAAAAATGGTTATATTAATTCCAAAGGCAAATTGGTCATTGAACCAATTTATGATTTTTGCGATACGTTTCAAGGCGATATTGCGGTGATTATGAATGATAATCATTGGGGATTGATTCATAAAACAGGTAAAATTTTAATTCAACCGCAATTTGAATATGTAGAAGGCAAATCGGAAGGGAAATTTTCAGAAGGTTTGGCGGTGGTCAAGCAAGGGGAGAAATATGGTTTTGTGAATCCTGAAGGAGCAATCATTATTCGCCCCGTTTTTGACGATGTATTGCCGTTTAGTGAAGAAGTTGCGGTGTTTCGGTATAAAAATAAATTTGGATATATGACCGCCTTGGGCAAATTGCATATTGAACCCGAATTTGATGCGGCACAATCTTTTTCAGAAGGTTTGGCGGCGGTTCGGGTGCGCAATCAGTGGTTGTATATTGATATGGACGGCAATATTGCGATTCCGCCGCGCTTTGTGGACGTGTGCGAACCGTTTAAAAATGGGTTGGCGCGCATCGAAAAAGATGGACATTGGGCGTATATTGATATGGCGGGGAAAATCGCTTGGTTAGAAGAAGAGTAATGCGTTGGAATTTGGATTAAATCGGATTTTTTTGGGATTCAATGGGATTGATTTTTACGATTTTTTTTGGATTTATCCAATTAAAATCTTAGTACGTGACAAAAAGACTTTTCATCACAGATTGAACAGATTCAACGAGATTTTCACAGATTTTTTTTGATTTTTAATGCTTAAAATCCCCAAAAATCTGTGAAAATCTCGTTAAATCTGTTCAATCTGTGATGAAAAGCCTTTTTGTCACGTACTAAGAATTAAAATACTGCAAATTCTAAAAATCATAAAAATCAATCCTATTTAATCCCAAAAAAATCCGATTTAATCCGAATTCCAACGTACCACACATCACCCTTATCGGATAACGGATGCTAATACCAGTGTGAAAAGAGCGCAAGCGATAATGCCCGTAATTAAACCTGCTCTCGCCATATTTTTGCCTTTGTACATCTCTGGATTCGCGTTAATGCGTTTCAAACTCATATAGCCGAAAACAATCCCACAAATGCCCGCCGCCAAGCCAATCCAAGTGTTAAATAAAAGTAATCCAGCAATGCCCGTCACCAAAGCAGCTATCGAATAGCCATCATAAGCAGGACCATCATTGTTACTCGAAGGCATTGAAGCAGCCGTTCGGGAAGCATTATTGCCTGTATTTCTATAAATAATCTCGCCATCTGCCGCCTTGATGCTTAAAATATCCTTTTTGTAAAGGATGGTTTCGGGGTCATTGGGTTTACCACAACGTTTGTATTTGACTTCGACGGGCGTGATTTGAATGATATTCGCCTCAATCACATCGCCATCTTTTAAAACAATTTTCGCACAATCCCCAGTCAAGTCTTTGGAAATCAACGATTTACCATCCCAATATTTCATTTTAAGGGACAACACTTTCAACAAAACGCGTTCTTTAAAAGACAATTTTTGTTGCGCAACGGGTGGTGTTACGGTTTGAACGGTCGAATAAGCGGGTGTTGTCGCCAAAAATAGGCAGACCATTGCGTAAAAGACGTGTTTCATCCTGTTTGTTTTATTTTTAATTAGAAAATGAAATGAAAAGGGCATCTTTTCACGGAACCATATCGTGAAAAGGCATGCGTTGTTACCTAAAAAGTGCAAAATAATTTAAATCCTAGATGCAGTAAGGGAAATCCAAGGCTTCATTCAAAGTATGTCTGTTCCGTTCTCTCTGTATGTAAAATTTGCGCAAAAACTGTTGCAAATCTATATCGTTTTGATTGAAGTTTCCAAATCTTTGTTTTAATTTTTTTTATCTTCATACAATTTTGATGTTATGTGTATCTCATTATACTTGACAGGTTTTAAAAACCTGTCAAGTGTTGTGAATCAATCCTTTATCAAATCACAAGGTCGATTCTTGCCATTTGATAGATTAAATTGTACCTTTGTAAATAAAATAAAGTCCGACGAGCCTTATTTATGCCACTACCATCGTTTTATAAAATATTTTTACAATAATATATTATTTTTCATAATCTTATTTATATGAAAAAGTTTTTATTTTTAATGGGTTTTATATCCATTCTTTCCACGCCCTTGTTGACGGCACAAGTGTCTTGTACGCCTCCTGTTTGGTGGTCGGCAATGCCGGGTGTCGATGGCTGTTCTGTGATTTGGAGAAATTATCAGCATAACAGCCTTTTTACAGTGCGGTATCGAGTGGCGACGGATTCGATTTGGTCGGAAGCGACCGCGCAAGCGAATGCAATAGATACATTGGTCACTTTTCGGTTGACGCGTTTACAGGCTTGTCAGGATTATGTGTATCAAATTCGGTCGGTTTGCGCGGGGGTGAATAGCGCATTTACAGATATTGGGGCTTTTAAAACGTTCGGTTGCAATTCAGAATGTCCTTCGCCGACGGATTTGGCAGCATATTCTCGGGATAGTGCTGCAATCTTGTATTGGGGCGGCGCGGCAACGCAATATCAAGTGCAATATCGGGCAATTGGCACAGATGCTTTTACAAGCGTTACCGTTAGTGCGCCGAATGCAACGATTACAGGTTTACAACCTTGTACGTATTACGAATGCAAAGTAAAAGCCATTTGTCCAACGGCATCCAGTAATTTTACAAGTATAACTCGTTTTAAAACAAGGGGTTGTGGCACTACATCGACTTGTGGCGTACCGCGTATTACTGCTTTAAGCGTTACAGGAAATAGCGTAGTTGCCTCTTGGGTCAATACTGGGACGGCAACCTATGAAGTGCGTTATAAAAAAGCGACAGATAGTCTTTGGACAACTGTGAATACGCAAGGCAATACTTTTACGATTGGCAATTTGGCAACGTGTACGGCATACCAATTCAAAATTAGAAGTATATGTAATACCAACGTTTACAGCGAATTCAGTGTTTCTGGTTCGATTATGACAGGGAATTGTACGCCTGCTTCGTATTGCGCCGCGCCGCGCCGCTTGAACTTTACGATGACGAATACGACGGCTGTTTTGCGCTGGGATTCGACGGGGGCGACCTCTTACGAGGTGCAATGGATGACTCCACAAGATTCCGCATGGCGAACAGTGTCTGCCTCGACGAATCGATTAGAATTGACGGGCTTGACGGCTTGTACGATTTATCAATTTAGGGTTCGGGCAAATTGTTCTGCGACGAATTATGCATACAGTTCTATCGCCCGTTTTGCTACAACAGGTTGTGTATCAAGCACTTGTGCCTTACCTACGGATGTTCGTGTCTATACTTTGGACACGATGGCGGTGGTTTCTTGGAATCCCAATGGCGCGCCTTATTTCCGCGTTCAATACAAATCGGCAACGGATAGTTTATGGACAACCGTATCCGTAAATACAGGATTGGCGGCTTTAACAGGTTTAATGCGTTGTAAAGCGTATCAAGTGAGGCTTCAATCGGCTTGCACCAATGGAGCGAGCAGTGTTTATACCGAACCGATTCGTTTTGAAACGCGGGGTTGTCGAGTGCCTGTGGATAGTTGCGCTTATATCACCAATGTAGGCGTGATTTCAAGCGATGCGACTAATGTTGCTATTCGTTGGAATCCCAATATTGGCAATACATACCGAATTATGTATTACACAACCGATAATACGGCAAATTTTATAACGAGAACGCTTTCCGATACGATGGTTCGGTTGACGAATTTAGTGCCTTGTAAAAACTATATTTTTCGGATAGCTTGTGGGAACACGACTGCGCTGCAATGGTCTGAAATACAATTCAATACGATTACAAATACTTGTGTATCCAATTGTGCTGCTCCTACGGATTTGTTTTATACCCCAACAAAAGATAGTTTGACATGGCATTATACAGGGAATTATGCTACGATTCGTTGGAGGCGGGCGGATACAACCGTCTGGTCTTATGACTCAACGCATTGGGTTTCGGGTTATAGTTTTGGTGGTAAATTGCAACCTTGTCAAAATTATATTTGCCAAATTCAAAGTATTTGCCCAACGGAGATGAGTGTTTGGAGTGCAGAATTCGCTTTTCGGGCGAAAGGCACAAGTTGTGCAACAGAGGGCGGAACAAATAGTTATCAAATTAGAGATTTTGGCATTTATCCCAATCCCGGAAAAGACGTTGTGCAAGTGTTGTACAAATTGGAACAAGCTGCGCAATCGGTGCGGTTGGATTTAGTGGATTTGCAAGGCAAAATAATCCGTCAATTGGATGGCGGTCAACAAGATATAGGTAATTATATTCAATCTTATGAAGGATTGGAATCGTTGAATCTGGGCTTGTACTTAATTGTGTTGCGGGTGGACGGCAAAGTGGCAAGGACGCAAAAATGGGTTAAAGAATAACAGAAATTGGTCTCGCACCAGTTCGGGAAACTTTCCAAGTTTTCCGAACTGGTGCGGAAGAACCCAAAAATTACTTTGGGATTTTAAACAAAAGGTCAACCGCCGCACGCCCCCGCATCGAAGACGCAATAATCGCTTCATAATCGCCTTTATTGCGTTTAAAAACCTGTTTCCAAGTCAAATTCACTTCTTTTTGGTTCAAAAAATCGGCAATATCCGTATCGCGCATCACCAAACGCGCTTGGGTTCGGATAGTATTGCGTCGTTTAAAGGCATTCATCGCCGCTTGTTCCAAGCCTTTGCTTCTATCCACCTGTTTTCCAATCAACGATTTCTGCCAAGCATACCAAACCCTCGTTTGATATAACGATAAAGAAGCATTTGCAGGATTTTCAGGCAATTTTAATTGTTGTGCAATCGCAACAATATTGCTACTATCGACCACTTCTTTGGTCGAAAGTAACACGCGTTTAGAAAAACCAACGTTATTTTCAAACCAATCCAACAATTGTTGCAATTGTGGCTTGGGAAAACTTAAATTTTCTGCTTGAGCAAAAATTACCAATTCCTTTAAAGCAGCCGCTTTTTGAAGGGTATCTACTTTGGCGGTCGGATTGGAATGGCTTGTCCATCTTGGCGTGCAACTCGTTTGCAACGTAGCGGCAACCCATAAAAATAAGAACGTGCGCCAAAAAGGTCGTATGGTATTTTGTAAAATATTCATTTAATTTAATTTATTGTAAATAAAATTTTGCTTGTTGCGCGCCGACTTTGAAAATATAACTGCCTTTCGGCAAATGCGATACACTTAAACGTTGCATCGTTTTTCCTGTCATAACGAGTTGCCCAATGCCATTTACAATTTGAAAATCTTGATTATCCATCGTTTCAAGATTCAAAAAATCTGTAACCATGCTGGGATAAATTTTAAAGGGCATCGCATCATTTTCTACAAAAATTACTTTTGAAATTGTTTCTTTTCCATCCAAATCCACTTGTCGAAGGCGATAACAAGAAGTTACAAAAGGTTGATTATCAATAAATTGATAATGCGCAGCATTGCCTTGACTTTTCAAAAAACCAAGTATCGCCCAATCATTACGCCCTTTTTGACATCGTTCTATTTGAAAACCTTTATTATTTATTTCAGTGGCGGTTTCCCAAAAAAGTTGATTTTGCTGTCCATTCGCTTGCCCGCTAAATCCCAAAAGGGTAACGGGCAAAGGCGTGACTTGCTCCACTTTGATTTCATCATAATAAACTTTATTTTCATACACTTGCGCGCAAGTTGTCCATAAATTCTCACTTTCTGCCGTCACGAAGTGGGAAGGAGTCCAATTTCGAGCTTCCGCGCCAATTAAAAAACCGCTCGAAGCCGTTTGAAAATTTTGAGTTAAATCAAGGCTCGCATTCAGACCGCCACCTTGAATTTTAAAAGAGATATACCGATTTGTCGTCATATCAAATTCCAATTCTAAATAATACCAAGTATTGCTCGCCAAAGTTGTCCCAAACTCGGAGAATTGAATGGCTTTCCAAACGCCATTATGCCAAATATTCCATTTATTCGCAACCCATTGATTACCAATATATTGAATCCCTGCAATGTAGGTTAAATTTTGACCACCCACCAATCGAGTCGATTGTAAACTCAATTCGGGACCCGATTGCGTCAAGCCAATCGCCGTCGCACAATACGCCCACATCCCTACGCGCAAGCGTCCCGTGATGCCGCCCGTATTACTAATATGGTGTGCGGCGATAACGTGATTGCTTTTAGTTGAACCATTTTTATTCGACCAAACGCGTAAACTCGTCGTGCCTTCGTGCGAAACGTCGGTGGAACGCGCCACTTCGCCGAGGTTATCACCATAACAAGTATTGCCAGCAACCAATTCTTCAAAAATCGTCCAAGTTTGATTTGTTTCAAAATTATCAAAAAAGGCGGTTTGCCCCAAAAGCGGCATGGCAAAAGTTAAAAAACTTGCCCAAATAAAATTTTTCATGCAAAAGACAAATATAGGGCGATATGCCCAATTTAAGGCAAAAAGAAAGTTACCATTGGAAATGCTACGACCTCCAACGATATAAAATTTAGAACGGCAGAGGATAGCAATTTTACGTTGACCGACGTAGGCGTGAACACGGGCATCGGGGTAGAAATACAACCATTACTCCTCCGATTTCAATATGGTTTAAGTTTGTCGAATTTAGACCCAAAAGGAACGGATAATGCAGCAATCAAACACCGAGTGATTGGCATTTCAATTGGTTACATGTTTGGTTATTAAATATGTAATCCTTCATTTAAAGAGGAAGCAATTGCCATAAACGAAAAAATGGCAGCTATTTTATAATAGTTGCCACTTAACAAATATAGAAGGACACAATTTTTTCTATTAAGGAGACGATTTCAAATCCATTTTCACTTTGCACACTCGCTTGAAATCATCTGAAATTACGCAGAACACACCTTGTCTTTAAAAAAAATCTTTTTTAGCTAAAAATAACCGATAGTTTCTTAAACACAGAAAAACTATCGGTTATTTTTGCTTGCGAGGTTATCGCGCTTTGACAACTTGCTGAATTACTTCTTAGCAGGTGCAGCAGGTGCAGCAGGTTTTGCAGCAGGCGCAGCAGCAGGTGCAGCAGCTTTTGCAGCGCCAGCAGCAGGTGCAGCAGCTTTTGCAGCAGCAGAATCCACTTTTGGTGCAGGTGCAGCAGCAGCAGCAGAATCCATTTTTGGTGCAGGTGCAGCAGCAGCTTCTTTTTTCGGCTCTTCTTTTTTCGGTTCTTCACCGCAAGAAACAAAACCACAAACAGCGAAAATTGCCAAAACTTTGATAGCGTTTTTCATCGTAAAATTTTTTTGATAACTTTTTGACTAAAATAATTTTTAAAGACAACATAGAGACAAAGGCATCCCAAATTGGTCACGTTTTTTTTTCTTTTTTTTTTAAAATAATTTTGTGACGGGTTTAATTGCATTTTTATTATTTCGTATAATTTTTCATTTTTTGCGTAAATAATTCATAATCAATTATTTAGATTATTTAAAATTCAGAATTAAATTTGGTGACGATTTTTAGCGCGAAATAAAATCAAATACAAAAAAATAAAATCATAAATCATTCATTATCAACCATTTGGAAGGTTTGATACCTTCCAAATGGTATTTATCTTCAATCGTTTCAGTAAACGCTAACGTATCCTGTTTATCCAACAAAAATAAATCTTTGGCAATTCTTAAAAAGGTTGCCCGATTCGGATTATTGGGATGTAATTGCTAAAAAATCCGCGTAAATTCGTAAAATCCGTGTCATCCGTGTTCCAATTCGCTCTACACCTTTTTTGTCACGTACTAAGAATTAATCGTTAAAAGTTATTTATTTAAAAAACAAACCTTTTACAGATAAAAATTGATTCCTACGGAAGGACAAAGTGCTGCAAGTTTGCAGCACTTTTGTCCCAAACCTGTTCCCGCAGGAATCCGCTTGCCAACGATTAGAATTGCACTACAAAACAAAATCTTCTGCTTTAAAAATCTTATAAGCTCTCGGAAATTGATGCTTTATCAAGTCACTAAAATCCTTCAACATCGTTTCGATGTTTTCCAGTAATATGGAGCGCGGTACAGTACTTTCCAAAATAATATTTTCTTTTTGGATACATTTAAATTGAACTTCCAATTCGTCAATTCCATAAAATTCAAATGACATATTCCTTTCATGAAAATGTAACTTAAAAATGCTTGGAGATGGGTCTCTCAAAAAACGTAAAAAAGCAGTTATTTCAGTTGAAATAGATAAAAAATCTTGATCTATATTGAAATAAACATTTGGCAGTCCCTCCATGATGATGGAAAATGTAGCGAACTGTTTCCGTTGAATGGTTCGACACACCTTGTGAATCCGTTCAGGAAGTTCTGCCTGTGCAGCATAACGTTCATAGATCTTGCTTGTGCAATCTTTTGCAATAAAATTAAAATGTATCATTTATGATTATTTTTATAAAATGGGAAATACTGTTCTGATAAAAGACCGAGAGCCTTCTGTACCTCTAACGACCCTAACGCTTGTTGCAGGCGTTCTAATAACTTTATTATTTTTGTCTAATGTTAATACTTCACCAAGATTAGCAGGCATACCAAAATCTTCATATTTTCCTAACTCTATCTGATTAATATCATCTTTAAGGTTCGCTAAAAAAGTAGCTGCTCTGTCATTATCTAACCAATGTCCTTGTTCTGGATAGGTTTTATCATTTACTAATCTACTGGATAAAGACTGCAATTCCGCTTTACCATGAGTCAAAAAACTGTGTCCAAATGCTTTACTGGATTTCCAAGACCAGTTTGTAATATCATCTGAGTAGTAAGCACCACTCATCACAACAGAATTTCCTGTTTTGATAGCTCCCAATTTTCCTTTTGGTACACCTACAGTCAATTCAATACTTTTTTTACCTGCCTCATATATTTTGCATTTGCCTATGCCCCGAATATATCCATTCTCAAAAATGGCTACTTCTCCACTCCATGCAATGATTTTGCGTATTTTTATTTTGGCAGCCTTGTCTAAAGCACCTAAAGCATCGGCTAATTTTTGACTGGAAACCGTATCTCCACAAGATAATAAGACGATATCTTTATCTTTGTAAGTGTTTGGATTATCGTTAATCCATCTGGCTAATGATTTATGAGTAATTGTTTTCCAAATATCGGCTTCAAATATTTTAAAGACAGCATCTACCCCATGAATTGCTAAGTACGCATAAGCATCTTTTGGAATTTGCGATAATCCGCTTTGAACAATCGGCAATTCTTCGGGGGTAAGTCCGACAGCACGATGTGACATCTCGACAGTATCTGCTTTTTCTGCGGCAGTTATCGTCTGAGCTATTAGGACGGCGGGTAGGCAGAGCCAGAAACAAATTAATAGTTGGAAGCGAAACCGAATACACTCATGAATGAATGAGCTAACACATTAGGTGCTTTAATCATAAAAAATGGTTTTGAAAATGAAAAATGTATTTTTATGTCCGCACAAAGGTAAGCACGGTTCTCTAAAAAACAAACCTTTTACAGATAAAAATGGAAGTTTTGTTTCCTACGGAAGGACAAAGTGCTGCAAGTTGCGAACTTGCAGCACTTTGTATCGTTCATTCTTACACAAATTCGTTATAATTCATTCACCATAAATCATTCTTGAGTTTCCATAAATGGTTGCAATTTTTTATAGACACTATTTTGAGCGAGGTAAAAAAAATCATGTTTAGCATAATTGAATTTTTGAGATTCTGGACATAATTTATCCAATATTTTGGGAATCCCCTCTACAAAATGCAGGAGGCAAATAGCTGTATGTCCATAAGGGAACCAATCACTTTCTACGGCTAATTTTACATAGATATGCTGCAGGATTACCTTCTTATAGATAGGCTGCTCAACAGCATGGTAAGGAAATAAAACATCGAAAGTAGCATTTTTAGGGATAGTATCGCTATAATTTTCACATCCAATCCAAATTTCATTGGGATGTAAGTTGATTTGATTCAAATTACCATGGTTTAATTTTTTACGACTCGGTAATTCTGAAAGCCTAAGAAAAGGTCTTTCTGAAAATAGTTTATCCTCTGGATTTTGATTTAGTATCAAATCACTTATGTTTTTAAATGTCATTTAAAATTATTTTAGATTATATTTAATAGATTTAAGATAAAATTCAAATGATTTTTCAAGAGAAGATTTTGGCAGCGTTTCTGTTAGTTCGATAACACTGGGTGCGCCTTTGATGCTGATACGACTCGGTAAATCTATACCAAACACTTCTTT
>JBDKKX010000112.1:0-11910 GCA_039795795.1 Bacteroidota bacterium
ATGGGATTGATTTTTAAGATTTTTAGGATTTGCAGTCTTTTAATCGGATAAATCCTAAAAATCAATCCCATTTAATCCCAAAAAAATCCGATTTAATCCGAATTCCAGCGTCCTATATTAACTTAAGTTGTGCGGTACGCTGGAATTGGGATTCAATCGGATTTTTTTAGGATTAAATGGGATTGATTTTTAAGATTTTTAGGATTTGCAGTCTTTTAATCGGATAAATCCTAAAAATCAATCCCATTTAATCCCAAAAAAATCCGATTTAATCCTAATTCCAGCGTCCTATATTAATATCCCAATTGCCTATTTGTTAATAACCGTCCAAAATAAAATCTGTTTTCAACGCTTCTTGCATCTTAACAATCAATTCCCGCGAAGGAATCGTTTCGCCTTTTTCGATTTTTTCAATCATGACCGTTGTACTCCCCGTCGCCTGCGCTAACTGAGCTATCGTCATGCTGCGTTCCTCCCGTTTGAAATGAATTTGATCTTTCAACGGCGTAATTACCGTATTGGGTTTAGGTTTTTTTTCATCCGACCCTTCTGTTTTTGGAAACAGAATGAAACTGCCCATAATTGTAAGCAGTGCGCCCGTCACAAAAAATTTTGACATGATGCTGTTGGTAATGTTTGTTTTAAGAGTATTTTTATGATTCAACCTATAAAAAAAATGCCAAACTTACTAAAATATTAATTTTCAATGTTTTATGGTAGAAAACACGTTATTGAAATGATGAATGATGAATGATGAATGATGAATGATGAATATATTCATCATTCATCATTCATCATTCATCATTCATCATTATAATTCGTCTAATTTATACAATTTGTATCTCTCAATGACACTAATTAATTTTCTTTCGTAATCGGGGTCTGTTGCGTAGCCCAATTCTCTCAAACCTTTTGCCCATGCTTTGTAATCTTTGCCCGCTTTAAACAAAGGTTGATAACGGTCTTTTGTCAAAAATTGACTGTGTTCGCGCCAAGAATCCCAACCATTTTCGTATTTTCTGAAAAAATCTTTGCCCGTATCGTCAAAATGATTCGTACAATGCGTTTTGCCACAGGTCGCATTCGCCCCCGGTTTCAAAAAACACTTAATGCCAAACATATTATTGTTTTTCGTCGCCAAAATGCTTTGTCCCGCCCGACTTTCAATAATCGCCTGTCCCATCGAAATACTCGCAGGAATCTGAAATTTATCCATTTCAGCCACCGCAATCTTAGAAAAACGCTCAATAAACGTCGTCACTTCCTTCGCAGCAATATCTTTTGCGTCGGTCGGGGCAAACGGATTATCCCCTGCATACGACGCTTTCGTTGCCTTACCACTTGTGGCTGCAAATTTACCGTTTTTACCGCCGATATGCAAGTCTTGAACAAAAACGACAAACATAAATATTCCTAATATAGATATTTTAACAATGTTCCCAAAGAAGGTATCTAAAAAAAACTTATGTTTAAAGGATACCCAAACCCGCCAGAGCCCCTCAAAAAACTGTTGAAAACGCTGCATCGGCGTTTCCGCAGCTTCGGTAGCGTGCGTGAAACCTACTTTTTGATTGCCATGATTCGGAGAGGCATGCCAATTGCCGTCATGATGCTGTTGATTGACATCGTTGCTTTTCATTGTTGAATGATTGTGAGGATAAAAATGTAAAAATGATGTAGCTTTGTCCTGTTTTTAACAACAGGTTGCACCACATTTTGATTTTTTAAAACAAATTGTTAGCGCAAATTTAAAACCTTACGATTGAGTTTTCCAAATTTTAAGCTGTATTATTTGAAAATTTTATTTTATAAATATGTGATTTCAATGGAGTGTCGAACTGTTTCCCCTTGATTTTAACTTTTGACGGCATCAATGGTCGGAAGTAACAGGGTAATGTATTCAAAAAATTGTCAAGTATAAGTAATTCAATGAGCCCAAAAAAAACTGAATAAAAATGCAACAAAAAGTTAACCAAAATCCATTTCATGGCGTATAAAGTAAAAGAAATTTTTTACACCCTGCAAGGCGAAGGTGCTCAGGCGGGTCGTCCTGCTGTTTTTTGCCGATTTTCGGGGTGTAATCTGTGGTCGGGGCGCGAAAAAGACCGTTTGACAGCGATTTGTCAATTCTGCGATACCGATTTTCGAGGCACGAATGGGGTGAATGGCGGCGTTTTTCACACCGCAGAGTTGCTCGCTCGCGCCGTCGCGGAAGCATGGCTCCCGACTGGGATGGGCAAACCGTATGTGGTGTGTACGGGCGGCGAACCCGCACTCCAATTGGATGATAAATTGATACATGCTTTGCATCGGTATGGTTTAGAAATTGCCATCGAGACAAATGGGACTTTGCCTTTGCCCGAAGGCATTGATTGGGTCTGCGTGAGTCCGAAGGCGGGTGCTACACTTCAAATACGGAAGGGAAATGAATTGAAATTGGTCTTTCCTCAAGCGGGTGCGATGCCTGAATTATATGAATCTTTGGAATTCGATCGGTTTTACCTGCAACCGATGGATGGCATTTTGCAAGCGGTGCATACTCAAATGACTGTCGAATTTTGTTTGAAAAACCCAAAATGGTCGCTTAGTTTGCAAACGCATAAAATATTGAACATCCCTTAGACAAAATGATGAATGATGAATGATAAATGATGAATGATGAATGATAAATTTATCATTCATCATTTATCATTTATCATTCATCATTCGCTCCAATTTTTTCAAAAAATATGTTTGTTTCCTTCCTCCCTCCGTATCTAAAATACGAATTGTTTAAAAACGATACAAATATCATATATGTATTTACAATATTTAAAACATTAACGCCTAATTGCTTAAATGTTAACTTTCGATTAACATCGGTCAGTGGATGATACAAAAAAAAAACTTGCACACAGCTAAATCTGTGTACAAGTTTTAAGTTCAAATATTATATTGAACCGATTCGATTATCGCACTAAGACAATTTCATCACTAATCACTTTGGTCGAGCCATCGGGCATCAATGTTTTGATGACATATACATAAGTATCCGAAGGCAATTCTTTGGAAGGTTCATTATTCAAATTCCCATTCCAACCGCCATAATTCGCTGCATTCAAGGTCGTCATATTCGTTTCTTCATACACTTTCACGCCGATTCGACTGTAAACCGTCATAGAAACCACTTGCACGTTGCCTTTATACAATCTCGGATTTTGATCCATTGGACTCATGGCTTCGATGCCCGAGAAAATTAAACGGAAACCTGCATTCACCGTGTCGCTATTCGGTGTGAACGCATTCGGGTAAGCAAAACGCGAATGCCGCATCCGAATCGCCACTTCTTTCGTGGCAGAACAGCCATTGGTCGATTTTACGGTCAATTGATATGTACCTACTCCGCTTTTAACGGAGGATTCCACCAATTTGTAACCCGATGCTTCTCGTCCATTCACATATTGATTGTTGGGCGCGAGCAGTTTTGAGGAAACATTACTCGCCGTACTGACCTCTTTACCGTTTTCCGTCCACGAATAAGTTGCGCCTGGTGCCGTACCTGTCACCGTTGAAGTCAAATCAACTGTCGTCCCTTCATCAATGAGTTTAACATTAAACGTATCTTGTGGCGGCACAATTTTAATTTTAAAATTCGGTATGGTATTGATTTTCACCGTTTTAGCTGGAAGCACACAACCTGGTCCGTAACCATACACCACTGAATAAATCGTCGTACTCGTTGGTGTCGCCACAGGCGTTGCCGTATTCGCGCCAGTCAACGTACCCGATGGAGTCCATGAATAGCTGCTTGGAGCAACAGTCGTCGTACCCGTAGCCGTCAAAGTCGTACTCAATCCTTCACAAACACTCGCTTCTGGCGAAACGGTCAATGTAGCGCGAGCAACCGTCACTTTGACAGAATCCGTTTTTTTGCAACCAAATCGATCCATCATAACCACATAAGTCGCATTATCCACAGGCGGTATCACACTCGGATTTTCTAAATTCGAGGTAAAGCCCCCTGGTCCCGTCCAACTGTACTTCGTATAAGACTGCGTACCCAAATTTAAAACAAAACTGGCATCGGGACAAACCGCTAATACGGTTGGTTTTGTCAGCGCAGGATAGGGATATACGAAAACTTTATATTTCATCTCTCGATTACAACCCGCTTCTGTTTTGCCCGTCAAAGTAATTTCTTGATAGCCCGTTTTGGTCGGTACATAATTCAAAACCGCACCCATTTTTGTCCCCATAAATCCTGAAGATATCCATTCAAAAGATTTAATAATAGAAGGAACGGGTTTCGGACTACTCGCGGTCAAATTAATCGCATCGCCAATACAAATGGAATCCAATCCCACAATTTTCAAATCGGGTTCTGGATTCACCACCACTTCCACACTGTCG
Organism: Bacteroidota bacterium; assembly: GCA_039795795.1. Classification (GTDB taxonomy): domain Bacteria; phylum Bacteroidota; class Bacteroidia; order Chitinophagales; family Saprospiraceae; genus JAAFJT01. The sequence continues at coordinate 4,390 of JBDKKX010000112.1, forward strand.
GTGCGCTTACAACCGCCGTTCGTAATCATCCGATAATATTTCCGCGTCGGCGTATCCGTTTGGATAACCATTTGAAATAAATTACTATTGGTTAATTGAGTCTGCGGCGGAGTCCATAACGAAATCAAACGCGGGAAAAAGATGGGGTCATACGGCGGTACCGATTTCAAAACAACAATCTCATCTCTACAATAAGCCTTTTTCGATTCATCCAGTACAATCTGGGTATTAAAAGGCAAGGAATCGACTGAAACATAAGTCGTATCCGACTTACGACAACCATTAGAATCAATTGTTGCAGTATATTGCGTCGCAAAAAGCGGTTTGTGCAATAAACTCGGTTGGGTATCTCGCGCAACCAAAGGACTTCCGATGCGCTGCCATGTCCATGCCACTCGAATATTATTCGGTATTTTGAATAGCGGTTTTATCCGCATCGTATCGTTGGAACTGCAAAATAAGATGGTATCGGGCAACGTAAGTCGATAATGATAGCCCGTAACATCAATGTTTTTGGTCACAGTACAAACCCCACCTCCCGTCGTCGCAACCACTGTATAGCGATTCAAACCTTGCAAGGTAAATAACATCGGACTCGGCAAAGTATCATTCCCATAATCCAACCCTAAAGAAGGAGTCCATCGAAAACTGGCACCTACTTGACGCGGCGTAGTCCCCAATTGCACTTTATCACTATCGCAAACCCCCAGCACAGTCGGTAGCACCACATTCGGATAGTGAAAAACATTCACATCCACACTGTCTTTCACGCCCGACGGACAAGCTGCCGTCGTCATCAAAACATAATATCGCAAACTGGTTGGCGGATTCACCGTCGGATTTTGAAGCGTAGAAACAAAAGGGTCATTTTTAACCGTCCAATTGAAATTCGTTCCGGGCGTAGGATTTACGCCGATGGGTCCGAGGGTAATAGGTGTACCCACACAAATCGATTGTTGATGCTGCATGGAATACGTTGGCGCATTGCCTGCCGTAACTGTAATCGTGAACGTTTGCGTCATCGTACAACTTGGAGTCACCAATTTTACGGTGTACGTATGAACCCCCGAAGTATTCGACGTAAATTGAATCGCACTTGGATTCGTTACATCCAATTGACTCATGCCCACCGCCCCTGTCGAAGCACTCCAACTATAATTCACATCGGGTCGATTATACGATTGACCGATATTCCATTTCAAACTTTGCCCTAAACAAACCGTTTCATCATTGGGCTTCCGCAAACCAAAAACTTGTACATTCACGTTCCGAGATACCTGCCGACAAGTCCCTTGAATTTGAACTTGGTATGTATAAGTCGTATCGGGTACGGTGAAAGTCGCACGCGGAGTCGCAATCACCGCCGTATCCAAACCATTCGGCGGACTCCAAGCATATCGAACTCCTCCACTCGCTTTAAACTGAATCGAACTACCCGGACATGCCACTGTATCCGTTGGCATCACCGTCAACGGCGTACTTGGGTCATTCGCAGGTGCCAAAACACCATCAGAAGTACCCCTAAAATTTAAATTAATCCCTTCTTGGGTATTGATATTCCCTTGAAAATCATTCAAAAAGATTACATAATATTTACCCGCAATCACGTCTAACGCTTTCACGATACCATCATTCGTCATAGCAGGCGGAATCACAGCACAATCGGCTGTATCTGTAATCACAATCGGAGTACCACCGCCTGGAGGATACAACGTATCTGCTAAACCTGTCCCATAAACATTCGTCAAATCCGTCGCACCCGCCCAAGAACTGCGTACAGGCGCAATCGTCGCAATATGATTACAAATGTTTGCTTCCGTATTAATCGGACCCCAAACGTTGAAATCTATATCTTTGCCCGAAGGTTGTAAATTCGGCTTGACGCGAAATGCAAATTTGCCATTTGCCCCCGCTTTGAATTTGAAATACACCATTTTATAATTGGCAGGTGCCACATTATAACTCTTGATACAACCCATCTGAAGATTGGGCAGCGTATCAGAAGTCGGCGGCGTTCCAACCGCTAAACCTAATCGAACATCCGAAGGAATCGTATTGCTACAATCGTTCAAAGATAAAGCCGATGCACAACTCCCTGCACTGGGCAAAATATTCAAACAACTCACTGTATCTATATTAATATTGTAGGGAGTACAACCATTCATCCGAGAAAGAACCAGATAATAAGTCCCTGGCAATTCCAACCGAGCATTGGGAATAAAAACCGTATCGCCAGCAGCATTCGTCGTCCCCCGCGCCATACAAGTCGAAGCATTGCCCGTCGCAGGACAACCTTTGAACAAGCCAATCCCCATGCCTCCTAAATTGTAACCGCCAACCGCTACTTTAATACATTGCGCGCCTGTGGACGTGAACGCAATCACTCTATCTCGTCCTTCCCAAGTATTCGATTTCCCGCAAGGACTCGTAACCACCGCCCGCAATTCATCCGTACACGTCGTTTCATTCACGCCCGCATAAGGCAGAGAAACGATTTGCGGCGCGCTGCACGAAGTCGGCGGCGCAAAAGTACAATTCGGCAAGGCAAGCCAAGTCAATTTGAATCCCGTTCCTAAAACCCCATTCGCTTTAAATTCCACTCGAAGCTGATTCGATGCCACTTGAAACCGCATCGCTGTCGCACCCGACGCATTGCCGCGCATATTATCAATCGTATCGCCCGTAATCTCGTCGATAATCCGCAAAACCCCTGTACCATTGATGTTCAAACTATCCACCACAAGTTCCATGCAACCCGCGCCAAAACGAGTAATGTGAAAAACATGGTCATCCGCAGGGTCGTAATTCCCAGATTGCGCAGCATTGACTAAGGGTCCCCCCGAATCATATAACGTACCACTTGGAAGGCTACTCACCCCTGGCGTTGCATTCATGTAATAAATCGGGTTAGAAGGACGGACACAAACCGTAAAATCGCCCCCAGAACCCACACCCGCGCCGCCCACACCATCAACACGAATATAATAAGTGCGCCCATTCTGAATCACAGGACTCGAAACACTGGTTACTACCTCCGAAACCCCAAGTGAAGTTGCCATTTCACAAGCGATAAGGTCTAAATTCCCACTGGGCGGCAAATCGCCCCGATATACCGATAAAGCCAATTGAGTCATCGAACTCCCGACCGTTTTTTTCAAAGCAATGTCAAAATTAGTCGTGCCCGATGCAGGAACTGTAAATTTAAACCAAACGTCACGCGTTACTGTAAAATTGAAACCCATTGCAGGATTCTGATAACAAGAAGGCGATATATTGCCAGACCCGACCAACGCATCTGCGGTTGCTGTCGCGCCAACATTCGTATAAATGGTACTTGGGCAAGTTGCAGCGGACGTTGATATCGGTAAACTAATCGCTCCAGTAGGGTCATCATTGGCAGGACCCGCCAACACTACTGAATGGATGAGCAACGACATCAAAAGAATAAAAGAATGCTTCATTGCGCAATGTTTGTTAAGTAATGATGAATGATAAATGATTAATTCTTTTTCAATTGATTGATAATCAATGAATTGTGAAAATTATAAACAGCGTTTTTTGGCTTAACTACGGATTGATTTATAATTTTTTCCAAAAATAAAGGTTCTTGCTGTCATTTTTCGATTTGCCTGATTTTTTTTAAAGCGGGTCGTTGGAATTCGGATTAAATGGGATTTTGGGGGGATTAAATAGGATTGATTTTTGGGATTTTTGGGATTTTTTTGGATCGAGCATACATTGAATCCTAAAAATCTCAAAAAATCAATCCTATTTAATCCCCCAAAATCCCATTTAATCCGAATTCCAACCCCTTATTTCATCGTCAAAATAATTCGATTGCCCTCCATTTGGACATTCAATTCGCCGCGCCGATTCAGCAACACCGTCAATGCTTCGCCCAAAAACGCTTTTCGCCAATCGCTGTCCCCTTCCGTAAAAATATCCGCCCCCGGCAGCGCATATACCAAATCCGATTTATGAAAAACCAAAGACGAGGCAATCCCACTTTCCGCACACTTGTACTTCACCAAAACATGCAATAATTCTCCAGAAATATCCTGTTTCGAGGTGGTATTCGTGATTTGAGGCAATTTTTTCAACGTTTCCAACTCTTCCAGAGTCGCTTTCGTTTTACTAAGGCGATAAAAATGATCCCAATGTTGCTCTATGACATTATTCGGAATCGTCCGATTGTCCAACAACGTCTGTTTGCCCGCCTCAATATTCTTCAAAATGGGACTAATCAATTTTGCAGGCAAAATCATATCTTTTGAATAATTTTTGCGTTCCGCCTCATCGCGCCGCCACCGATAGATGCGCAATAAAAACACCTGTTTATTCAAACGCAAATCCCGCATCAACGTACTCGACAACGCTTCATGGTCTGGGTCGCGCTCATAATATTGAGGCGATTCCCAAAATTTCATTTCGCACATCGCCCAAGTCAAACGCTGCGTTTCGCGCAACTGTTGCGACAAGCGCGCATACAACCCGCCCAAATAATACACATCATTCAAGGCATATTCCAATTGTTTTTTCTTGAAAGGGCGCAATTCCCAATCCGTTACCGCATACCCTTTATCCAAGCGCACGTCCAATTCCCCCTCCACCAAGCGCATGAAAGAAGCAGGATAACCATAACCCAAAAAACCCGCAGCAACCTGCGTATCAAACACATTTTGCGGCACCGTTTCAAAATTCTGGTACAAAAGCCGATAATCATTTTCTCCTGCATGCGTAATCTTCAAAATATTCGGGTCTTCCAACAGCCGCAAAAAAGGGCGTAAATCCTTGACTTTCAATGGGTCTATCAAATAAAACCCATGTTCCGTAGCCACTTGCACAAGACAAAGCAACGTGTAATATCGTTTCTCACCGACAAACTCCGTATCAAAAGCGAGTTGGCTGACATTTTTATTCGCCTGATAAAAATGCTCCAAATCTTCTTGTGTTTCAATTAAATGATATTGTATCGATTGGGACATGTACATCAATTTCTATTAATGACGGTAAAGATAAGCAAGATTACCATTTCTGAAAATATTTTATGTGTAAAAATCATATTTTTGACGAAAAACCGCGCTTTTTAATCGTTAAAAAATTGTGTTAAGTTTCCAACTTGACGCAATTACGTTAAAAATTGCGTCAAGTTGGAAACTCTACCCATTACCCACAGCCTAATTTCGTCCTTCCGTAGGAATCGTTTATACCGCATTTTGTCCTTCCGTAGGAATCGTTTGTACCGCATTTTGTCCTTCCGTAGGAATCGTTTGTAACACACCATGTAAAGATTCCTACGGAAGGACAAGGCGATTCCTACGGAAGGACAAGGCGATTCCTACGGAAGGACAAAATTATGCTGTGGGTATATGGACAGCGTTGAAAAGCAATTTGTTGACAATCAATCTATTAAACATTTCAATTTAATACCTCTATATATTTACCCCAAAAATACCGTTAACACATATACCAAATCGTTTTTAGCTTTCGTTTAAAACGCAAAACAGCAATCTTATAGTCACCGATTAAAAATCGCTCAATTACAGTGAAAAAGAACCTTTTTATAGCATTTGCATTGACCGCCCTCTGCAATACCGCTTTTGCGCAACGGGGATGGGAACTCGGCGGATGGCTGGGTACAGCACATTATTTTGGAGATTTGAATACCAATTTTAGTTTCATGCACCCAAGATTGGCACTTGGGGCAGTGGGTCGTTTCAATTTCAATGACCGTTTATGCGCAAAAATGTCGCTCAATTATGGCACTATCGGCGCGTCCGATGCCTATTCGAGCAATGAATTTGAAAAAAATAGGAATTTAAGTTTTAAATCGCCCATTTTTGACGGTACGGCGCAATTTGAATTCAATTTTCTGCCTTATAATCATGGCTCGCGGGATGAGTTTTTTACACCTTATCTTTTTGCAGGTTTCAGCCTCTACTATTCCAATCCGCAAGCGGAATGGCAGGGTAAATGGCATGAATTGCGCAGTTTGGGAACAGAAGGGCAGTTTCGCGGAGAGGAATATTACTCCACACAAGGCGCGATCGCTTATGGAGGCGGTTTCAAAATAGATATTACGCCCATTTGGAGTTTGAATTTGGAAATGAGTAGCCGTTTATTATTTACCGATTATTTGGATGATGTGAGCAGTACTTATGCGAATAAAAATGATTTGTTGAAATTGCGGGGCCCTATTGCAGTCGCTTTGTCCGACCGTTCGTTGCCTATCAACGATAAAAATCTCGTTCAAACGGGTCGTCAACGCGGAGATAGTAAGAATGCAGATATGTATTTGTTTTTGCAAGTGGGTTTAGTGCGGTATTTTGGGAATTTGAATTGTCCTGGTTTTGGCGGACGCAAATAGTGGAATAGATAACACCCTTTGGATGGTTTCCAACCATTCAAAGGGTGTATCAATGTTATCATTTATCTAATTGAGCGAAAAACCCCGATGCCTTTAGGCTCGGGGATGAAAGCGAAGTCCCTAAGCCGACATTTGGATTGAAATGTTTTTAATTTTGGAACTGCGCATAAAAAAGCGTATGTTTGCGCCATGATTTTAAAAGCGGTAAAATATCGATTGTATCCGACGGAAGAACAATGTGTTTTGATAGACAAACATATTGGAGCCTGTCGTTTTGTCTATAATTTAGCTTTAGAAACCAAACAATTTGCATATGCCGCGAAACAAGTGAATTTATCTTGTTTTGATTTGGTGAAACAATTACCCGAATTGAAAAAAGAATGCGAGTGGCTGAAAGAAATTAACAGTCAATCGCTCCAACAATCCATTAGCCATTTAGATACTGCTTTTACATCTTTTTTCAAAGGGCAGGCTGCCTTTCCCAAATTTAAATCGAAGCGAAAAAGCAAACAATCGTTTAAAATCCCTCAAAATATTCTCGTTGAAAACGATTTGTTAATCCTCCCGAAATTTAAAGAAGGGATTCGGGTCGTCGTTCATCGAAGGTTTCAGGGTTCTTTGAAGCAAGCAACGATTACCAAAACGCCTACGGGCAAATATTTTGTCTCTATTTTGGTCGAAACCTTGGAGACCAAGCCTCCTAAAGCGACCGTTACGCCAGAAAAGACGATAGGGATTGACTTAGGCATCAAGGATTTTGCAGTGACTTCGAACGGAGAGCGCATTGAAAATCCAAGAAGGTTGAAAAGCGTCTTAGGGAAATTGAAATTCACGCAACGGAAATTTTCAAAATACAAAGGGAAACGAACGAAAAAGAAATTAGCGTTATTGCACGAAAAAGTCTCGAATCAGAGACGAGATTTTTTACATCAGATCACCAAAAAGCTCGTCGTAGAGAACCAAACGATTGCGTTGGAAGATCTGAATGTGAAAGGAATGATTCAAAATCATTGTTTAGCGCAAGCCATTCAAGATGTCTCTTGGGGTACTTTTGGCGTACTACTTCAATATAAAGCCGAGTGGTATGGTACGAATCTCCTAACAATTGGACGTTTTGAACCCAGTTCCAAAACGTCCAATTGTGGCTATGTTCA
>JBDKKX010000113.1:0-11898 GCA_039795795.1 Bacteroidota bacterium
GGCAATATGCTGAGTATTGATGGCTTATTGGAGGGTGGACAAAATGTCGGTTCGGTTCGGTCGGGTTTGGCGGCAGCGGATTTTACGGTCGGGTTCGGGATCTCCAGTGCGTCCAACATCAGTTGCAATACGGCAACAGGCACAATTACGATCACAGGAGCCAACGGGCAAACGCAAACCCTCCCCAATGTCAAGCTGCCCACAACGATTCAAGATAATCAGGGGCGCATTTATGGCGTGAGCGCGAATGGAACCGTGACCCTCTTAGGACAGCAGCAACCGTTGAGCATGACGAGTGCGGAATTGAACAACTTGAACGCGGATAAAGGCGTAGCCACCTTTTTAGCTTCCGGCACGTATGCCTTTGATGCGTACAATCCTGTTTACGAAGGCGATATTTTATGGCGAGCAAAGTACGAAAAAATCGGCGATTACGGCGTAGCTCGAAAAGCAGCGGCCCCGGGAAAACCCGATGTCTTGAAAGTGAATCTCCGAATCCTGGATAATACCCTTAGTGCGGATAATGTGAAATTTATGAACAGCAAGGGTTTGAGTTTCACGAGTCGGCGATTGGCAGAAGCGGGGATGTATGAGTTGGATATCGTCGGCGGACCGGGAGGCGATGCCCAAGAAATCTATGCCTTGCACCCCAAAGCCAATGAAACGGGTAAATATTGGAGCTTGGGCAAAATTTTAGTGGCTTCTTATACACCTCAAAAAAAGAAATTAGTCCTAATACCTGTCAAGGGAGCAACAACTAATCCTGTGACCATCAAAGACAAATTAAATGATGTTTATAAACCGATTGGCGTTGAATGGGATGTTATTGTAGATGATAATTTTACGAATATGTCATGGGATTTGGATAATGATCAACTTTTAAAGGTGGAAGGTTCTGGGTTATTATCAACTTTGACCGATGAAATGAAAGCCTTAAATAATCTTTACGAAAAAACCCATGTCATTGATTACAATACTCAATATATCTTTGTAATGAATGGTGCATCGAACCCATCCACTTTGGGGGATATGCCCCGCGGTAAAAAATTTGGGTATATTTTTTTGACGGGCGGGACAGGTTCCCAAAATGTAGGGCGTACTGTTGCACATGAAATTGGACATGGGCGTTTTACGCTTCAGCATACCTTCAACCATTTTAATAAAACCGATTTGTCCAACAATTTGATGAATGACGGGCTTGATAATCAATTAAGCAAGTATCAATGGGATATTATTCACGATCCAGGAGTTGTAATAGATGCAATGGAAAGTGATAGAGATGCAATGAGTTATTGGGTGACAATAGATGATGTTTTTTTAAATAATGATGCAACTTTTTCTTTTTTGACTTACACAGGTCAAATTATTACTTTGCCCAAAGCAGGTCTTAAAAATGTTTTGTTTCATTATGGCATCTCTCAAGTCGAGAGTTTGGAAATGCCGATGGGGGTTGTACAGGGATTTACCTTTCAAGAAGGACAAGAATTGGTTACTTATTCTGTAGATGAAACCAATTTTAACAGATATGTAAGCAGTAAAGGCAAAGCCTACTCTAATTTAACAACCAATAGCAATTTAGTAACCCAAGTAACAGGTTTTGTTTATCCATTACCATCGCTCAATGAATTTGTTTTATATCATTTTCCAATTGGGAATCGAACGGCTTGGGTCAGTGGACAAGGTGCACTCCAAACGTTATCTCAATTCAATTTGGTACTTTTTGAAGGCGCATCTGCGGCGCGTACAGGGGCAAATGGGCAAAAAATAAAGCAAGTTGTTTCTAATGTTGTGAAAAATTCTTGTTTATGGTGCATGCACGATGAAACCGTTGCGATGACATCTGCTCACAAAGAACAATCTTCACTCATTTATGTTGCTAAGATCGCTCAAATCCGAGCTGCTTTCCCTGAGTATTTTGATGGGTTTACGTCTAGTTTGTCTTGGCAAAACCCAGTCAGACAAACCATTTCAACAGCAGGACCAGGTATTGCAGGAGGAGGAACCAGCTATTCTACATACAGAGAAATAGACTCTTGGGAATGGGGGCGGTATTTAAACTTAAATACGAACTTGAGAAGTGATTATTTAAATAATACGAATGTCTATGTTTTCTTTTCAATCATGTATAATCAGCTACTTTCGTACATTCGAACCAAAGATGCTTTGAGTAAGCGATTTTGGCAAGATGCTTCGGATGCAACTACCGCAGAACAATTCGTGACTCAATTAACAAAGGAAGCCTTTGTGAGTTCGCAGAATATTCCGTATGACAAAAGGAAAATCGCACTTCGTAAAATCTTTGATTCTCAAATTACAGAATATCAAGAAGATGCTTGTATTAAACTAATTGCTTCTATTAAAGATGATAAGGAAAAACCTCAATTAGTTGAAGCTATAGCCTGTGAAATTGGATTTGAGGCTGTTTTTGCAAAATTTAACGATTGGGGGGGAAAGCCGAATTTTACGCGCCTTCTTTACCTGCTTAATTCGTACATGGAAAAACTTGAAAAATCCGCAAAAGCATTTGAGACACCTATTGCACCTGAGCCGTATATTGTGGAAATTAATCGAAGTTTTACTCCTGGTGTTGCTGACAATCTTTATAACTTCGAGGGTGAGTATATCCGATTCTCAGAGTCAATGGCTACCGTAAATACTTACAGCGGAATAAACCCAGGCTTTAATGGATCAACATCTAATGGTTCAACACCAGTTCGTAAGTCTGTTTTAGTTCGATTTAATGAAGAAATGCCTGTTCTATTTACGTCCCACTGTGAATTAGGAGATATGAAATTTGAGCCTGGGGATAAAAGAATATTGCCTGCTCTTCTAGTAGCAATGCTTTCTGAAAAGGCGCATTCACAGCAATTACAAACAGGGGCATGGTTAGCCGCTGATGCCGTTTTTTTTGCTTTGGGAGCTGGAGAGATTAAGGTACTTATACATGCTGCTTCTTATACCCGAAGAGCCGTAGCAGTAGCAAATCTTGTTTCGATGGGTACTTTTACAGCTTCACACGTTTTAAATGGGCGTGTCCATCCTAAACTGATAAAAAGATTAGAAAATGTTTCGTTATATACAGGAACCTTCGGTTTAGTAGGCACCGTTGGAATCGGGGTGAAAGCATTAATTCTGGATTGTAAAGCTGAAGTAATTCGATTAAGAGCAACAGGGGCTGCCGAAGATCGACTTGCGGCGGATGCAGTTGCAATCCAAATTGATAATATGGAACAATTTTTAAATATCCGTTCCAAGATACCAGTAGAGTTGATTGATGATTTGGCAATGATTGTCGGTGAACATTCTGCTTCAATGAAAGATTTTGTCAAAGCGATTCCGAAAGAAGATGGTTTGATAAATGTTGTGGTACATGGCAGCGGCAATAATGTGTTAGTAACCATTGATGGCATTGAGTATTCTATCAATATCAATTTATTTGCAGAACATCTCAGTAGTCTAAAATTAACATTTAACCGGATTCGTTTATTATCCTGTGGTTCAGAACAATCTGCAAGGGATTTATCTCGGCAAATGAGTTGTGAAGTGCAAGTTTGTGAAGGAGATGTGCTGCTTTACAGAAACGGAAAAATTGTAAGTGGAGATAACAACCTTTGGAAAAAATTTACAAATGGGGGTGAAGGTGTGGAAATGCAAAATCCTCCTACTTCAAATCTACCTATTTCGGATGCTTTTGTGACATTAAGTAATTTACCAGGACGTATTAGTAGATTTAGAAATGCGTACCAAGCAACTCATCCAAATATTGTAAGGGAGTTCAATGCCTTTAGAGGTGGTGATGCAGCAAGAGGTACTTTTATTACAGATTTTAAGTGTCATACTCGTAATCCAGATCTTCAAGCCTTACAAAATTTTGAGCGTGACGTATCTTTGATTGAATCATGGCAGATTTTAGAAAGAAAACCTATATTGAGAAAGCAGATAGGAGCATTAACATCTGTTAGTCAACTTAGGCAAAATCCGATGTATAGACAGTTATTGATACTGGATGATATTGTAGGTGATATTAATAGTTTTAATATTGGAACATATAACAGAAGTTTTGTTCAAGTAATTGATAGAATTAATATTTTCTTGAATAGACTACCTAATAGTTGTAATATAACAAATATAAATACTTTTTTAGGAAGACCTGGTTTGGGTAACGGTCAGCAAAACTCTGTTCGAAGTGCTTATGTTACGCTTGAGTATTTAATTGATAATAGTGCTAGTTTAGCAAATACGATGATTGAATTTGAAGTCCCTGCTATAGTTGGTAGTAATAGAACTGTAACAGATGTTGTAGTAACACGAACTGCGGGAGACATTTATATAGAAACAAAAGCAGGCGATGCTTTTTTTAATTGGGTTAATTCATCGGGAACTAATTTCTGTAACCAATCATATAATATGTTAATCAACGCTACTCATTTCAATGACGTTAAATTTGTACTTAATTCCACAATTAAAAGTACTTTGACTGCTCCCAATGTGTTAGCTTCACAAAAGCGAAGGGTAATAAACGCGTGGAAAAATTGGAATAATGGAGCCATTTTAAATGACCTACGCATTCAGCAAAGCTTTGGGACATTCACAGGAGCTACTATTAGAAATGCTGCTGATTTTGAAACCGTTCTTATTCAAAATGATAATTGGTTTGATTCAATGTTTAACAATAATAATTTTTAATTTATGAAATTAATCCATAAGATTGAAAAAACAGGAAACCTTCTTTTTCCATTTGAAAGTGGTGTTTTTGTTTCTAAGCGCAAAAGTTTGCGGGATTGGAAAACAAACGGCTTGTATTTTATAGACGAAAATGCTACTAGTCTAAAATATGATGGTGCTTTTTCATATGGAGTTCAAGTGAATGATTTCTTTGTATGGCAGCCGTCGCAAGGAAAAGATCTATACTACTCCGACAAAATGTTTAAGATTCATTTAATACGAGCAGGTGAAATTTATTTTGATAGCATCCAATTCAGTTCTAAAATCAAGAATAATTTAATTTTTGAACAAAAAATAGGAGCGCAGTTTTTTTGCCACCGCATTCAAGAAAATGGAGCTATTTTTCCAATTCAACGAATTTATCAGACAGAAACCGATGAATTCCTTCTTTCAGTAGATAATGGCTATCACAATATTTATGTTTATAACAAGAATGAAAGTTTACAATGGAGTCTTAATTTGGAACGAGAGCTTCCACCTTTTGCTACGCCAAAAAGATTTCAAGGTCGGCATCTCTTAGCGAATGATCAAAATGTATTTGTTCCGATAGAGAATGGGCAATTGATAGCACTCAATATTCAGAATGGGAATATCCGATGGTTGACTGATTTACAAACACCGCTCGGTGGAAACTACGAGTTAATGGACAATAATTTGTACCGAAACACAGGACAAATGCTCATGGTCATAGATGCCATAACTGGTAAAATAACGCACGAATTGAATTATAGGAGTATTGGTGTTTTAAAGAATATGTTCTCTTTTGCAGGAGATTTTAAAGTAACCCAAGAATTTCTTTTTATGAAAGATAATATTCTGGGTTGGGTAATCCAGTTGGACAGATCTACATTAGAATTAGTAGAATTTGTACCCGTAGGCTGTAGATTACCCAGTTGCTGGGATGGTGCTCTATTTTGGTATCCTAATATGCTCTATGTAGTGGATACAGAAAAAAGTATGTTAAAAGTTTTTCAGTAAAATTTTGATAATCAAACTTTTATAAAAATGTTTTGAACCTCAGCATGCAAAAGTATCATTCTTTTTATCACTCCTTAAAGGAGTGCATTCTAAAGACAAACATAGGGAATGCTTCTTGTATTGTACGGTGCATTGGAAATCGAAATTAAGGAGTTTGAGCAACGGCATCGAATGACCTTTCCATTGGCTTTCAGAGTAGCACTCTTGCACTTTGGTCGCAAAATGAACATTGGTGTACCCATGTCGATGACCATGCAGTTTATCTTACCTGAATTAGAACGGGTTATGAGTCTGGTTGCATCTTTAAAGCTTAAGTCGGTGATTCAACGATTAGCGAAAGTTACCGTTTATCTTGGATAATGGGAAGTTGCAATCATTTTTTCAAAGCCCATTTGTACCTATTACGAGTGTAGATAATTTTATTAATCAATTTTCACAAAATGCAATATATAGTGCAATATTTAGATAAAATAACGAATGTCGGAAATTTTTTCATTATGGATAGTGAACTCTATTGCTTTCATACAGATGGTAGCATAGAAAAATTTCAAGGCAGAGCTAGTGTGTGGAAGAATAATTTTAACACACAGTATTTTGTAGCAAAGTTTAACCTCCAATTCTTTTGCACTTGGCGGGATTATAATAAAATTTTATTTTTTGACTGCGAATCGGGTATCATTCTTAAAGAAAAAAAGATAGATCAGTTTCGCATTTTGAAAATTGAAAACGAGTCAATATTAGGGTTGCATTACACATCTTTGGATAATAAGTACCAATTTAGTGTCGGCAAACTTAACAAATCTTTCGAATTCAAAATTTTGTTCGATACAGGGGAGGCAGCACCGATGCAATTTCTTGACAAATTTTTGCTTTGTACTAAACATCAAAATTTATTAATAGGCTACTTATTGGCTACTGGAGAAGCATTATGGCAATTAGATTTTGAGGTCTTGTTAGGGAGAGCAGGGGCAGCTGTGTATGGTGATATGTTTGATCACGAAGGACGATTGTTTTTCTTTTTATCCGATGTGCAAGCTGGTATTGGCGCAACGTTTTGCGTTTCGCTTGAAACAGGTACAGTATTGCAAAAAATAGAGCATTTTAAAGGTTCTCTTCAATTAGTAAATGGATTGTTATATGCACTCGGAATAAACAACATTCAAATATTGAATCCGAACACCTTTGAATTAAAAAAAATAGATTGTTCGCCTATATTAGAACCTAAAGCTTGGAGATTCACCTGGAATAAATATGTTATAAAAGATAATAAATTATATTTTATTCATCAACAAACAAAGGGAGGAGGGAAAGCTATTATTGGAACTATTGAAATAAAAACTTGCAAATTGCTCTGGCATACTGAGATTTTAATTGAAAAAGGCAAATACTGGATTGCTGAAATAAAAGTAAATGAAAATAAATTATATATACTGACTCAAGGTGGTACTTTATACATTTATGAACTGACATCGTTTTAGACGAGTTGATAAATGTATGTATGTTTGTGTGGGTTTTGATGATGAACTTGATGTAGTTGAAATCCTCTTTTCTAAATTACTAACCGCACTGAAGAAGCGTGGAATCAAGTATGAGATGGACACTATAGAGGAGTCGGACTAATCTGAAAAGGAGGTGTTGGTGCAACTTATATCAATATGCTCACGCTCAAAAAGCATTCTACTATAGAGCAGTGCCGCAATTTTTGATACAGTTTAGTTGAATTGAAGCTTAACCTAACTATTAGGCAATAAGTTCTTTGACATATCGAAATAAAAAAGTCCTATTGTGTACGGTTGGGTTGGGAGTCGTGTTTGTGCAGGATGCCCAGCCCAGCTTTGTACACCTATATACATAGGTGTGTTGTAGGCATAATGAGGACTCTGCTTTTTGTAAAGTATTGATTTTCAAAGTATTAAAACCTTGTGTGGGATTCAGTAGAGGGTTTAATTATAAAATTTTGTTTTAAAACAATGATTTAAATATACGTTATTTACGCATAAAATATTTTTTAAAGGATCCCAATTGTGGACAACCCGTTTCCCTCAATATTACCAATACGGCACCGTTAGCCAGTTTGCGCATCAATGATACCATTCGAGCCGCCGAAATCCCCATTTGCGTCACCAAAGTATCGGGTGCCAATGGCGTGTTTACAGGCGAAGGGTTTGGAAGACTCCCGTGGACGGGCGAAACCAAAATTAAAGTTAAATTTACCAGTGTCGGCATTAATACCGACAAACGGTTAATTACAGGGAATATTGAAACCGTTTATGACCCCAAATGGGGCAATATGCTGAGTATTGATGGCTTATTGGAGGGTGGACAAAATGTCGGTTCGGTTCGGTCGGGTTTGGCGGCAGCGGATTTTACGGTCGGGTTCGGGATCTCCAGTGCGTCCAACATCAGTTGCGATACGGCAAGAGGCACGATTACGATCACAGGAGCCAACGGGCAAACGCAAACCCTCCCCAATGTGAAGTTGCCGACCACGATTCAAGATAATCAGGGGCGCATTTATGGCGTGAGCGCGAATGGAACCGTGACCCTCTTAGGACAGCAACAGCCCTTAAATATGTCAGCCACCGAGTTGAACAACTTGAATGCGGATAAAGGCATCGTAACTTTCTTGTCACACGGTTTTTATGCTTTCGATGCTTACAACCCTGTATATGGACAAGATGTGCTATGGCGTACCAAATATGAAAAAATAGGCGATTATGGGGTGGCGAATAAAGCATCTGCGCCTGGTAAACCCGATGCCTTGAAAGCGAGCATTCGATTATTGGACAATTCGCTTCGAGCATCGGATGTCATTTTCATGAGCAGTAAGGGTATGAAGTTCGTGAGTCGCCCCATGGCGGAAGCGGGGCTGTATGAGATAGATATCGTTGGAGGTCCTGCAGGAGACGCTCAAGAAATCTACGCCCTGCATCCCAAAACAGGTGAAGTTGGTAAATATTGGAGTTTAGGAAAGATTTTGGTCGCGTCGTACACTCCACAGAAACGAAAATTGGTATTAGTACCTGTTAATGGTGCAACTACGAATGCTGCTACGATTGAACAAAATTTGAATACCATTTACCAGCCAATAGGCATTAGCTGGCAAGTAGTTGCAGATAATAATTTTGAGGACAACACTTGGGATGTTGTAAGTGCAGACGGTAAAATGCAGATAGATGAAACAGGCTTTTGGAGTACACAAACCTTGGAGATGCAATTGCTTAAAAAGCATTATGCCACTAAACGCGTTGTGGAAGCCAATAGTCTTTATTTATTTGTGTGTACCGAAGCCAATAAACCCAATGTAGGAGGGGATATGCCCCGTGGCAAACAATTTGGTTATCTCTTTTTGAACGGCAACACACAAGTCGGACGTACCGTTGCGCATGAGGTTGGTCATGGTGTTTTTCAACTCAAACACACTTTCGACTCCCGTTATAATTTTGCCAACACTTTATTAACCGATAATCTAATGAATTACGGTACGGGTGTCCAATTGTCCAAATATCAGTGGGATCTTTTGCACGATCCAGGTATCGCCATAGGCATTTTTGACACAGATGAAGATGTACAAAATTACCTTATTGATGCTCCTGATTTAAATGACCGTTTCAAAAACTCAGATGCGGTCAGCGTTTCTTTTCTGTCACGGACAGGTAGCATTGTCTCGTTACCCAAAGACAAAATTTTATCCTTAATTTTTGAGTATGGGTCGGTTAAGACGAACATGGAAGGAAGTTTCGTTTACGAGTATGATTACTTGACGGGTACCTTGTATGGTTTTACTTTGAAGGCAACGGATGGTAATAAAATGGATTATGTATTCGACAATACTACATTGCAATACAAAGCGGGTAATCAAGTTTATCAAGACAATTTTGATTTTGCACAAGTCAATGGTTTTATCTATCCTGTGCCTTGTGGGAGTACGTATTGGTTGTACAAGTTTCCAAAAAATACGTTGCCGCGTTATAGCAACACGGGACAAGCAACCATTCCTACATTTGATGCCTTGTTTGGGGCGAATGGTTTTGTTCCCTTTTCGGGTAATTTTCCTGCCATGAGCGATAATATCGGCAAAATTCGGCAAGATTACGGTAACCACATTAAAAAAGCGTGCCTCTATTGCGCCGATGCAAACACGCACGCCACAACTAAAGATTTTTGTGAACAACCCGAACTCATCTATCAGGATAAAATTGCTCAATTAGCCGTCATTTATCCAGAATACCAACGCAGTTTTACGCGTTCAAGACTTGAATTAGATGAATCATCAATGGATGCCATGAGTTTTACGGTTTATCAAGTTCATTCTCATTGGGGGGATATTTTGGATGCTCGTTTTCGAACAGGTAGCCTAAGCAGTTTAGAAGAAAAACGCTTATTTTTATCGTCGTTCAAAGGTTACATTTTAGCCAAGTTAAATGAAAGTACTACATTCTGGGAACAGTTGGATACGGTTACGGCGAGCCGCATTGCGTCTTTTATCGAAGACGAATCGGTGTGGAAGATGAAAACTGTGGACTTGAATAAACGGTTGTTGGCTATCCAAAAAATGGTGGTGAATACAGGCTGTTTTGATCCCGAAGAAAATAGTGTGTTAAAAATTATGACTTCGTTTGAACCAGGGGATTATAAGACTGCCTTGAATTATCTGTCTCAGACGATTAAAATTAAGACCATTTATACGAAGTTCAACGATTTTTTTGGAGAAGATAATTTTACGAGAGTTATCTTTGCGTTGGGGAACATGATAGAAGCAACCGTTTACAATGAAACAGCTTCCAAAGTGGCAACGTTGACAGACCCTAAAATTGTTTCCTTGGACTTAGATTTATTTGATAATCGGAGGACGAGTGCTTGTGAGGTTTTTGAGAATAATACGGTGGTTTTCCGCAATATGCAAGGCGATATGTATCCTGCGGTTGGGTATGACGAGTTAATTCCTGTTCGTTTCTGGTCGAATTTCGATATTTTACCGCCTGGACAAGGTCGAAACTATCGAAAAGGGGAAGCCATTTATATGCCTGCGATAGTCGCTGCAATGCTCATTCAAAACGGCAATAAAGAAGTATTCAGTAAACAGGCTTGGTTAGCGTTTGACGGATTGATGTTGACAGTAGGTGTTGGGCAAGCTCGAATGGCTTGGTCGGCACCGGGATGGGCGCGGAAATTGATGTTAGGTGCCGATGTGCTCGGATCCAGTCTCGGCATCGTCAATAACATCGCTTCCGATGATTACATTTCTCCCGCACTGAAACAAAAAATTAATTTGGCTTGTTTGTTTTTACAAGCTCCCGAAGGCATTCGTGGTTTGGCGGAAGTGTTTGGTTTTGTGAAATCCGCACAGCAGGAAGCCGCTGACTTATTGCAAGCAGAACGTCAGAACGCGAATCGCCAATTGTCGCAGAAAGGAGAGCAGGGATTGGACGAGTTTGGCAAAAAAGTAGGGACGGTTCCTGCCGATGAAATCAGAGATATTGAGCAGACTGCCAAAAATATCATTGGTTTATTGCCTGAAGAAGCGGCAATTGTCAGTAAAGGGTTAGATGAAATTAATGATGGACGTTTATATATTGTTCTGCATGGAGAAGGAAGCAACTTTCGAATTTATCATAACGGGCAAGAATTAGATTTTTCACACCGTTCTTTGGCAAGGTATCTTCAATCGAATCCTACATTTGAGGGCAAAGATATTGTTTTGCTTTCGTGCAGTAATGGTACTTCCGCACAAAATTTGGCAAATAAGCTGGGAGGTAACAGAAAAGTCATTGCTTGGGAAGGTGAAGTAAAAGTTTTTAAAAATGGTCGAATTGAGGGAGCAGGTACGTGTAAAGAGTTTCGTGCAGGACCAGTTGTGCAGAATACGACTCCGCCTATTGGCAAGCCTAACATGCCAGCTATAGGCGAATTTGTGGCATTAGGAGCTAACGATTGGAATGTGATAAGCCAACGCTTAAAAAACAAACTTTCTTCTATGCAACTTGACCCCAATCTTAGCGAAGCTGATAAATTAGTAAATAAAATTAGTAAACGGTTAGAAGTCGCTAAAGATGATGGGATTGAAATTGCAGACAAAATAAACAAGGGTGATTTTGAAAATATAACAGGATACAGTGATGTGTTGAAAAAATTATCAAGTGAAGGTTATGTACCAGCTGCAAAGCATGCCTTTTTAAAAGCTGAAGAAGCCAT
>JBDKKX010000114.1:0-11881 GCA_039795795.1 Bacteroidota bacterium
AATTCCCCGCGCCGATTCCCGTCAAATTTGGAGTCGTAACATTATTAGTCGACCATAAATAAGTGTAATTCGGAGACGGACCGCCTGTTACCGCCGTCAACGTAATACTGCCATTATTCCCGCCACAACTCGCATTGGTAGGCGTTATGGTCGCACTCATGTTCGTACCTGAGGAGACTGCTATATTCGTCAATATTTTCGTACAACTGCGTGCGTCCGTTATAGTTACACTATAATTAGCGGCAGCCAAATTAATAGCAGTATCCGCAGTTGACCCATTCGACCAGCTATAACTATAAGGTGTCGTTCCCCCTGTCACTGTTAAGCTAATACTACCATTATTTTTACCACAAGCTGTATTTGTAATCACATTCGTTGTTGCAGAGAGCACTGAGGGTTGCGCAATCGGCACACTGGGTGGTGAAACTGTCGTACATAGAAACGCATCTCGTACAGTCACCGTATAAGTGCCGACACTCAAACCTGTTAAATTTTGAGTCGTCGCGCCGTTTGACCAACTATAAATATAAGGGGGCGTACCGCCGACTGTCGCCAAATTAATCGTACCATTGTTCAAACCATTACAAGTAATATCTGTTTTAGTAGGCGTAATAACCACTTGTGCAGGCTCTGTAACGACTTTGCTACCCGTTTGCGTACAACCTTGCGTCCCCGTAACAGTATATTGATACGTACCTGCAACCAAATTATTCAATGGATTCACGGTCGCAGCAGGAGCCCAAGCAAAACGATAAGGAGCTAAATCCCCCGTTACACCCAACAAAATACTGCCATCTGTCCCATTTTTACAAGCAACAGGAGTCATCGTAGCCGTCACTGCCAAAGGTCTATACACCGTCATCACAATCGGTTGCGGAGGACTATAACAACCATTTACCTTTTTATACACATACACTTTTGCCTTTTTGAATTCCACATTCTTATAAGAGGACAATGGCAAAGAGTCACTATAATTCCAAGTAAAAGCAGTCCCAGTTGCCAATAAGCTAATCAAATTGCCATTGTTATCAAAAGAAGGTCCGCTCCGACTGGTATGCCATTCTACAATCGTATCGCCCGACACAGGTAGCACTCGCGCTGTATTCAAATTACAAGTGCTACTGACAGGCGGTAAACGCAACGTATCGATTGTCACCCCAAATTCATCAATGGCAGTACCCGTCACAAGACTATCGGGTACTTTTGCAAAAGTAGTCGGGGGCGAAGAAAGCGAAACAATCACTTTTTGTCCCGCACTGTAACAACCCGCAGTTGTCTTTTCAAAAACAAAAACATTTCCATTCGTATTCACAAAATAAGGCGTACCAGTAGCAAGCGGCGTACCAGTGTGGGTTGCATTATTAAACCATTCCAAGACACCCCCGCGTGTGGTTGCCCCATGCACCAAAGCACTCCCACAACCCGAAACTAAAATATTGCCAAGCGCATCAAAAGTGCCAGAAACAATCGGCGCACTTGGGGGCGTAAGCGTCACCAACAGTGGAGTCGCTGGAGCAGCCGTACGACATAAAGTATCGTTGTTTTTGGTCACAACCACCGTGTACTGTCCTTCCTCATACACAAATAACTGACTGTTGGTACCCGACGGAATTGAAATCCCATCCTTTTTCCACTGATAGGTAATGCCTGTGGCAGCACCCGCATTTGCTAATAAAACCACAGGTGCTACATGACACAAAGGCGAATCATTGTTCTGCACTTGCACCGACACCGTTGGTGGCGTACATTGCGCTACTATTTTAAAACAGCAGCACAGCCAAAGGAAGCCAGCGAATACGTGCGCTTTGTTCATAGTTTTCTTCATGAAAATGAATTTTTTTTGAGCATAAAGTAGTCTAAACAACTTTTAGACACCGATTAAAGTATCCAAAAATTGTTTCATGTGAATAAAATATATTAAATTTTGTCTTGAGCGTTACTAAGACTTATGGGACAAAAGGACGGCAGCTGCCCTCTTGTTAAGGATGAGAAACGAATAGATTCGGTCGGAGTAAACTTAGGTACATGACAAATTGTCAAAACACATGCTGCATTTTGGGTGTAAAGTTGGTATTATTTGTAGCGTCCTCAAATACCGTGTTGTCGGTATTTTGAATATTAATATATTTTATTTTAAGATTAGATAGGGTGTTTATTTTTAAAGTGTTTCTAATTGTTGAATTAAGGTGTCCATTGTCCAAGCATCTTTTAATTGAAAATCGCCGCTGGCGGTGCGTTGTAAACTGCTCAAATACGCGCCTGAACCACAGGCTTTGCCAAAATCATACGCCATAGAACGGATATAAGTGCCTTTGGAACAAGTGATTTCAAAGGATAATGTGTTTTGCTCTATGAATTGGAGGTCAAAACGGTCGATGCGGACTTTTCGAGGTTCTACTTTTACTGCTATACCGAGTCGCGCACTTTCGTACAAAGGTCTGCCGCCTACTTTGATGGCGGAGAATATGGGCGGATATTGCTGGATTTCGCCTAAAAAGGATTGTCTTGCGGTTTCAAAAAGGGTTTCATTCAAATGTTCTGTTGGAAAGGTTTGGTCAATCTCGGTTTCCATGTCGTAAGAAGGACGCGTCGCGCCCAGCACGAGCGTACCTGCATAACCTTTTGTCGTGTCCATAAAGGAATCAATTTGTTTGGTCATTTTGCCGACGCACACGATGAGCAAACCTGTGGCTAACGGGTCGAGCGTACCCGCATGACCGACTTTTAGGTTTTTATCGCCCGTCTTTTTTTTGAGGAGGTAACGCAATTTATTGACGACATCGAAAGAAGTCCAATGTAACGGTTTGTCGATTAAAAAGACACCGCCATCGGTTTTAAGTCGTTGGATTGTAGCAGCGTCTAAATTCGGAATGAGATTTTTTGAAATCATTTTTTTGAGTTGAGGAGGTGGAAAAAAAATACCTGCGATTTTGCCCCGAATTTCACAAATTTGCACGAATTATTTGTGAAAATGCGTGAAATTCGGGGCAAAATGCAGTATATTATTTTTCCACGTCTTTGGATTGAAAAACGCTGCAAATTGCGGCATTTTTAGAAAATTATGGCATTTGTCGGCAAAAAAACCAACCAATCTAACCAATTTTTGTTAAAATTGTGCCGTATTTCTAAATAAAACGAAAAACGGGACACCAACCATGAAATTTAAACGTGTTATCCTTTGGTTTCGGCAAGATTTGAGGCTGCATGACAACGAAGCCTTATTGGAAGCCATCAAAAATAGTGATGAAGTTATATCGATTTATGTCTTTGATGAGCGGGTTTTTCAACATAAAACAACTTTTGGATTTCCCAAAACGGGCAAATTTAGGACTAAATTCATTATAGAAAGTGTAACCGATTTGCGGCAATCCTTGCGGCAGATGGGTTCTGAACTTTATGTCCGTGTGGGCAAACCCGAAGACATTTTGTTTAAATTGGCGAAAGAAGCACGTACTACCTATTTATATTGCAATCGAGAACGAACCGAAGAAGAAGTTTTTGTTCAAGACAGTTTAGAAAAAAAATTGTGGTCTATCGGACAAGAAATTCGATACGCAAGGGGCAAAATGTTGTATTACACGGCGGATTTGCCTTTTCCAGTCACGCATACGCCCGATATTTTTACCCAATTCCGCAAAGAAACGGAACGAATTACCCCCATTCGACAACCTTTGCCTTCACCGACTTGTATTCCACCGCCCACTTTGCGATTGGATGCCGGTGAAATGCCTACTTTACAATCCTTTGGTTTTCAACCTTTTGAACCCGATACGCGTTCGATGACTCCGTTCAAAGGCGGTGAAACGGAGGGTTTAAAACGATTGCGCCATTATTTTTGGGAAACGAATGCGGTCAAATCTTACGAGGAAACTCGAAATGGATTGATGGGTACTAATTATTCCTCTAAATTTTCGCCTTGGCTGTCGCAAGGTTGTCTTTCTCCGAAAACGGTTTATTGGGAATTAAAAAAATATGAAGCGGAACGGGGTGATAATAAATCGACGTATTGGCTTTTTTTTGAATTGCTTTGGCGGGATTTTTTTCGGTTGATGGGCAAGAAATTTGAAAATAAAATATTTCAAAAAGGCGGCACACTCGGCAAACCCGATAAACGGTGGGCAGAGGATGAACGCGTTTTGCAACTTTGGACGGAAGGCAAAACGGGCATTCCGTTTATTGACGCGAATATGCGTGAATTAGCGGCGACGGGTTTTATGTCGAATCGGGGGCGGCAAAATGTAGCCAGTTTTTTAATCAAAGATTTGCATATCAATTGGGTCATGGGCGCGGAATGGTTTGAATCCCTGTTATTGGATTATGACCCGTGTAGCAATTATGGCAATTGGAATTATATCGCAGGAGTGGGCAATGACCCGCGTGAAAATCGGTATTTTAATATTCTGAATCAAGCACTTAAATATGACCCAAAAGGGGAATATGTAAAATTATGGTTGCCTGAATTAAAAAATATTCCGATGGATAAAATCCATCGTTTGGATACGTTAACGCCCGAAGAATTGAAAGCGGCGGAGGTTAAAATTGGTGTACAATATCCTAAAATGATGGTTGGCACTGCAAAATGGGCGTAAACAAAGCAATGATGAATTATAAATGATGAATGATGAATCTTTTGTTTTGTAATCATGTTTGTTGTCCATCATTCATCATTCATCATTCATCATTCATCATTAACCATTCACGCATGAATTTTTTTGATTTAAAAAACATTGCTTTTACATTTTTAGATTATCCGATGAGTTGGTTAGAATTGGTGGGGACACTCACTGGTTTGGTGGCGGTTTGGTTGAGTGCACGAGAACACATTCTAAATTGGGGCATCGGCTTAATCAATATTATTTGTTTTTATGTGATATTTTACCGTTCTGCCCTGTATTCCGATATGTTTTTACAAATTTATTTTTTCGGAACGGGCGTGTATGGTTGGTACATTTGGTCTCGGCGCAATGCGTTGAATTTACCGAGTATCAAAATTACAGTGCTGAGTCCGCAACAAAGGATTTTTATAACTATACTTATTTTATTGATTACCATTATTTTAGGCAAAATAGTCGCTCAATTAAACCATTGGCTGCCTCAATATTTTCCACAACCTGCGGCGTTTCCAATCGCAGATACTGCAATTATGGTGATGAGTATGGTGGCAAATGTGCTGATGGCGCGGAAAAAAATAGAGGCTTGGTACTTATGGGTTGCGGTAGATATTTTGGCACCTGTGCTTTATTTTCAAAAGCAATTGTATTTCATGTCGATAGAATACATTATTTTTGGCATTATTGCGGCGTATGGCTTGGTGGAATGGCGGCGCATTTATAGAAAGCACTCTTTTCAGCGTGATAAGTAATATTTCCCCAAATAAGATTTGTGGATTTGTAGAGACGCGATTTATCGCGTCTTGCCCAACCAAATACAGAATTTGTTTCGGAAACCTTCAAGATTTCCGAAACATGCGCTTTTCAAGTATTTATTTTTTAATTACAAACTTAGCACTTCTCACAAGTTCAATACTATTATAATTCATTACATCTTTAAAAGTAAATTCCCAAAGCAAATATTCCAAACGACGCTTTTCAAAAAATAAAATATTGACTTTTTTTTTCGTATAGTGCTGCCACTGCCTAAATGGATAATAAAGTTGGCGAATAATTGTATTTTTGCTCGTTGAATTTTTGGCTTCAATTAATACAAGTTGTTCTCTTCCTTCATAACCTGCATCTACTTCGGTCTGTACACTTTGAGTGTAGATAGTTTGCTGTCCCACTTGGAAATCGAATGGAGGGGTATATTTTCGACCTCGAATCGTCATGACCAAACTCTTGTCTTCCACAAAAGTTCTTATCAAAGAACTGGCATACGCAAAATCCAAATGTTGCATTTCTGAGTTGCCAATGAGTGAAGTTTCTAACTCAAAATCTAATTTTGAAGTATAAATTTGCGCTTTTGTTGTAATTTCTGGAATATCAATATAACCTTCTCCTTTTACAATTGCATAATTGCCATTTTTGACTGGCAAAATGAACAATCCTTGTTCTACAAATACATCAGGTCTATCTTCCCGACTATCTTGTTTGCAAAGAATCCGAACTTCTTTTTCTGCTGTTATCTTAAAATGGTTTGTTGCTCGTTTGATTTGTTCGGCTGTGATAATGAACGGGCTTGTATTGAAATCATGCTCGTCAATTTTGCAGGCATCAAAAATGGAACGCCAAGGCTTGTGGTTCATAAACGTAATTAGTTATAACGATTTCGTTTATCGCTCCTCTCTTGTCGCCATTGCAATTAATGGCTCGATTCGCAGAAACACGATAAAACTGATAATCTATAAATATGTTTTCAAAAAAATTATCGTTTGGGTCTTCGTTTTTAGGGTCGGAATTGCTTAACATGAGTTTTGCGCCTCGTTCCATATCCAATTTTCTAAAAAATTGAGCTAATACTTTTTGGTCATCATCGCCAAACTCATGTCCTGCATAAGTGGTGAAATTGGACGTTTTATTCAACGGTCTGTACGGCGGGTCAAAATACGCAAATGTTTGATTATCAATATGATTGAAGCATTCTTCATAACCTGCAATTCTTATTTCTGCTTTTTGCAATACTTCGGATACTGCCCATAGATTCGATTCGTCCAGAATTGTTGGTTTTAAATATTTACCATAAGGTACATTAAAACCACCTTTTGAGTTTAACCGAAATAAACCATTGAAACAGGTTTTATTTAAAAAGATAAGCTGCGCTGCTCTTTCTATCCAACTATCACACCACTTGGTGTAATTGACTTCATATCGTTGTTGATTAAATGCTTCACGAACCGAAAGAAAAAAATCATTTCTATTATCAATTGGCGTTTTATCATATTTTGATTGATATTTTTCTAAAAAATCAATCAAGGCTTCAGGCTTTTGCTGAATCACCCAATACGTTAAAACCAAATCTTTATTCACATCGGATAAATAGGCACTTTGCAGATTAAATTTCTGCATCACCTCAAAAAAGACAGCACCACCTCCTAAAAAAGGTTCACTATATTTGTTGAGTTTCCTACGCCTGAGTTCACTTGGATAGTAATCCTCAAACTGGTTTAGGAGTTGACTTTTGCCACCTACCCATTTTAAAAATGGTCTCGCTTTAACTTTCATGAGCATTCTTTTTACAAAAGTATGAATTTTGCTTGGTGTCTGCAAACTTTCAACCGATATTTTTAACTCCAACTTATCCACCATCTTAAGCCTAAATTTATTTAGGTGGCGATAATCGTTTTTTAACGGGCACTACTTTTTTAATTGATTTTGCCTCATCAATCTCTGCCCCACAAGCTCGACAGAATATTTTACAACCATCTATTTGCGCAGTTTCTTGTATCTCGAAACCTTTTGCTGTAAAAATCAAAATATCATATTGATTGGGTTCTGTTACAAACTTTTCTGAACCACATTTAGGGCAATTACACTTATTTTTGCTCATAATATTAAGATAATTTAAATTTTCAATAAATTGATTCAAAATTATTTAAATAATTATAAGTTGATTTTAACCTCGTTCATGCCGCAAAGATATTTAGTAACATTCAAAAATTCGATCTATTGCGCAAATATTTTAACCTTTATTTTTATGGGTAAAAATCCCTATTTTGGGGTCAAAAATTGCGTCAATTTTCCAAATTGACGCAATCTGACGTTACTATCAAAAAAATTGCGTCAATTTTCCAATTGACGCAATTTGACGTTACTTAATTTATTTTATAACCGTTTTTTAACCGCCTTTATGTCGCCGATGTTTGTTATTTTTATAATCTTGAAATATAAATTCGCCTAAACCTTGTAAACCGCTATAAAATGCTTTACCATTATTCGCCTTCGTGAAATCATCCACAAATTGTTGCAAATAAGGGTCGGTCGCAATCATAAAAGTCGTAATTCCAATCCCACTTTTTCGACATTGCGCCGCTAACGAAAGCGTGCGATTCACAATTTTCCTATCCAATCCAAACGGATTTTTATAATAGTTTTTGCCTTTTTTAATGCAAGTCGGCTTTCCGTCCGTAATCATAAAAATTTGCTTATTCGCATTTTTGCGCCGCCGCAAAAGATCCATCGCCAATTCCAAACCAGCAACAGTATTCGTATGATACGGTCCCACTTCCAAATACGGCAAATCCTTCACCTCAATCTGCCATGCATCATTCCCAAAAACAATCACATCCAACGTATCTTTGGGATATTGCGTTTTGATAAGTTCGGCTAATGCCATCGCTGTTTTTTTCGCGGGCGTGATGCGGTCTTCCCCGTACAAAATCATCGAATGCGAAATATCTATCATCAAAACCGTACTCATTTGGCTTTGATAAAACGTTTCGTATATCTCTAAATCATTGGTATTCAATTTAAAATCATCAATTCCATGATTGATTTGCGCGTTCCGAACCGAATTGGAAACGGCAAGATTTTCCAACGGGTCGCCAAATTCAAACGGGCGTATATCCGACGTAAACTCATCGCCTTTGCCATTGGAACCCGTACTGTGATTGCCGCGTTTGCTTTTTTTCAACAAACCAAAGATTTCTTCCAACGATTTTTTGCGCAACCCAATTTCCGCCTTCGGCGTGAGTCGAAAGTTAAGTTCCTCGCCTTCCACCTCCTTGATATATCCTTTTTCCAACAAATCGTTTACAAAATCGCCCATTCCATATTGAGCATCCGTTAAACCATGTTGCCTATCCAACTCGCTCAGCCATGCTAACGCTTCTCCGACATTGCCCGAAGTCAACAATATCAATTCTTGAAACATGTCCAGCATTTTTTCAAAACCCGTTTTTTCCGAATCTCTGGGAACATATTTTGAAAATCGGTAGCCTAAATTTTTCATTGTCGAAAAGGTTAATGTGAAATAATGATGGATAATTGGAACGCGGATGACGCAGATTGGGGCGAATTTGCACGGATTTTTTTATTTTACCAAATTAAAATTTATTTATAATTTAAAAAAAAATCCGTGCAAATTCGCCCTAATCTGCGTCATCCGCGTTCCAATTACACTACAATCTTGCCAATTCTCGTTGCAAATTCTCCCGCGCTTTATCCTCAAATTTGGCTCGATAATCGTCCGTTTTGAAGATAAACGGTTTGTCTAAAAACTGTTGCAATACTTTTTTACGCCCCCGATTGTACATGAAATTCGGATATAAAAAATATTCATCTCGAATTTGCTTAGAATACGTGTCGTAAATCGTCTCCTCCGACCCCAAAATACTCAAATCAAAATCCAAAAAATATTGGAAATCCAAAGAAGCATCTTCTGGTGCTTCATGATTTTGAGTCGCCAAAATGTATTCTACGACTTTTTCAATCCGTGCAGGCGGATAACGCGTCTGATTTAAGAATTTTCGCGCCAAATCCGCACTTTTCTCCTCGTTTCCCGGCTTGTTCGGCACATAAACCGAGTCGTGAAACCAAATCGACAGATATACCGATTCCCAATCATTGATTTGAAATTCGTATTTTTTCAACTGATTCAGCAAATCTACCACATGATTTAAATTGTGATAATAACGCCGATTCGTTGTGTAATGTTTTATCAACTCGTCATACGTCGCGCTGACTAAACCAGACATGCCCTCTGTATAAGGGGATAGTTTTTTATGCCAGATAATTCGCAAAAATTCGTTTTTCATATCGTCTCTATTAATGCACACAAATTTAGTGAAATTGTCGGATATTTCTAAACTATTTTTAAAAAAAAAGGTAGAAAATAGCTGTAATTGTTTTGTTACAGGGCGCAACAACTGATTAATTTTTCATAATCGGGTCGGTCCGAAACGTTTTTATGTATAAAGTGTTCTTTGATTTCTTGTTCGTGAATCACAAAAATACCGGGCATTTGAAAGCTATCGCCCAAATGTTTCCCCATTTCATTGCCGTACTGTTTTTGAAAATTGTAACCGCGTATCCACGTTTGTAGCCCGAATAATTGCCCAAAAGTGCCTTTCATTAAACCAAAATCGATGTATAAACGACATGAAGTATCTGAAATATGTTCTACCCCTTCCAAATGAAATCGGATAAAATAGTCTTCTGCCACTTTATATTCCGCCATGTGGACGAAAATAAGGGCTGTTCCATTATTTTTGAATTCTAAATATTTTTGCGATAATTCGTCTAAACCTTGCCGACAAAATTGGCAGCCAAAATGTCGTAAAAAAACCAATAAAATAGGGCTTTCCGTAGAAATTTCTGCCAAATTGCGCCCTCTATTGGTTATCATCCGTTTTAAAAGTTCTCTAACAGGTGCTTGCATGTTATTTATTCTTAATTTTTCAAGGATTTTCGATGAATAATAAAAGGCAAAAATAACAAAAATCCTGTTTGGAACGCATGATTGAATCAGGAATGAAAGAATTTAAGGAAAAAAGGAAGGACACCTAACAGGTTTAAAAAACCTGTTAGGTGTACACTTTGCAACACACCTAACAGGTTTAAAAAACCTGTTAGGTGTACACTTTGCAACACACCTAACAGGTTTTTTAAACCTGTTAGGTGTACACTTTGCAACACACCTAACAGGTTTTTTAAACCTGTTAGGTGTACACTTCAAAATCATAAATCCTTATGCTAATTTCTTAAATACTTCAACCATGCCCCGAACCGCGTCCGCAGAAGCCGTCAATAATGCTTTTTCCTCTTTCGTCAACTTCAATTCATAGATTTTTTCGATACCGTTCTTGCCCAAAACCGCAGGTACGCCAACGCATAAATCTTTAATCCCATATTGACCATCCAAATACGCGCAAACTGGGAATACACGCGGCTCATTTTTCACAATCGCCTCCACCATTTGTGCCGCCGCAGCCCCTGGTGCATACCATGCAGACGTGCCAATCAAACGCACCAATTCCGCACCACCATCTTTCGTCCGCGCAATAATCGCATTCAATTTCGCTTCGGAAATCAATTCCGTCACAGGAATCCCGCCCACCGTCGTATAACGAGGGAGGGGCACCATCGTATCACCATGTCCACCCATCAAAATCGCTTGAATATCTTTCGGAGAAACGCCTAATTCTGTCGCCAAAAACGCCCGATACCGCGCCGTATCCAAAATGCCCGCCATACCCATCACGCGATTCGCAGGAAAACCCGATTTTTTCAACGCCGCATACGTCATCACATCCAACGGATTCGACACCACTATAATAATGGTATTCGGTGAATATTTCACCACATTCGCCGTTACACTCGTCACGATACCCGCATTAACCGATATCAAATCGTCCCGACTCATCCCCGGTTTGCGCGGAAGCCCTGCGGTGATAACGACCACATCCGAACCCGCCGTCGCTGCATAATCATCCGTTCCAATAATCGTCGTGCCGTAATAATCTATCGGCGCTTGTTGCCAAGTATCCAAAGCCTTGCCTTGCGCAAATTCTTTTTTAACCGGAATGTCCAGCAACACAATTTCTTTAATAAAATCTTTGCTCGCCAATACGTTTGCAACTGTCGCGCCCACATTACCTGCGCCGATAACGGTTACTTTACTCATGTGAAGATGTTTTTGATTAATAAAACAATATAGTTAAATATATAGATTCTTAGATATTTTATCTTGTTTGCAAAGGTAACATTTTACTCGGAAGTAACCAATTTTTTAAACACTTGTTTTGCAAAATAAACGTTTTTTGTAAAAAAATTGCCAAATCGGATTGTATGCTTCGTTTTTGAACGAATTAATTCAAAAAAATATCATTTCACTCGAATTTTTATCCAAACGGGCAAATGATCCGAAAGCGTTCGTGCCGCGTCAAAGCTCGGAGACATCGGCACAACATCTATTTTATCCGCTTGAAGGGCTTCCATTGCCGCCGTTT
>JBDKKX010000115.1:0-11789 GCA_039795795.1 Bacteroidota bacterium
GGGCAAAACGCATTTAGCGCAAGCGATTGGAAATGAAGTGGTTGCAAGAGATACAGCTAAAAATGTTTTATATGTTTCCTGCGAAAAATTTACGAATCAAGTGGTTCAAGCAATTAAAAATAATGCGGTGAATGATTTGAGTGCTTTTTATCAGATGATTGATGTGTTGATTGTGGATGATATTCAATTTTTGGCGGGCAAGCAGAAAACGCAAGAAATCTTTTTTCATATATTTAATCAATTGCATCAAACGGGTAAACAATTGGTGTTTACGAGCGACCGCGCTCCGCGGGACCTTGATGGTATGGAAGAAAGATTAATATCCCGATTTAAATGGGGATTGTCTGCGGATTTGCATTCGCCAGATTTGGAGACGCGCATGGCGATTTTGGAAGCGAAAACAACGCAAGAAGGGATAGAATTGTCGCAAGATGTTACGGAATTTATTTGTTATAACATCAAAAGCAATATTCGAGAATTGGAAGGGGTGCTGATTTCCTTGATTGCGCAATCGTCGTTGAATCGGCGCGGCATAGATTTGTCATTGGCGAAAGAGGTGATTAAGAGTTTTGTACAAAATATAAATAAGGAAATTACAGTTGAATTTATCACAAATTTGGTGGCGGAGTATTTTAAAGTGCCTTTGGATAAATTACAAGGCGGGACGCGCAAGCGAAATATTGTGATTGCGCGCCAGTTATCTATGTATTTGGCGAAGAATATGACGAATGCTTCTTTGAAAGCGATTGGCGAAACGTTGGGTGGGCGCGACCATAGTACGGTGATTCATTCCTGTAAAGCGGTGCAAGATTTGATGGATACGGATTTGATTTTTAAAGATACCGTCACGGATTTAGAGAAGAAAATTCGGATGAGTTTAAATAATGGAGGGTAAGTTATTTGGAAAATAATGATGTGAATGGATGCAGCTTTCACGGATTCCTACGGATTTTTTAAAGAAAATCCGTAGGAATCCGTAAAAGCTGCATCCATTCACATCATTATTTTCCAGTCATCATTAAAAATTACGCAATTCAAGTTTCAAATATTCATTTAAAACATCTCTTTTAAAACCGAATATCGTTTCTATTGCATTATAAAAATCTTCATCTGTTTTACCAACTGTAAATAACGTGCGCAATCCGTCCATACCTTTACGCGATTCCGTTAATTTGCAAATCAATGCCCCAAGATGATACATAACATTTGTTTTCTCCCCAATATGTTCTCCCGCAAACATCATTTTCACCAAATCTTTTTCAGGATTTTTTTCAAGGAAAACCTTGATTTCGTGTAAATGCCACTCTATCGGAAAGCCTTGCGAGCCCCCCAATAACGAAGCAAAACCTTCATAAAAAATTTCATGTATTTTATCGCCATATAATTTTCCAAGATAATTTTGCACCACAGCACGCGGATATAATTCGGAATTATTAACGGAATAAATGGCACCCCAAGACGGTTCACAATAGCCATCTAATGTTTTTTCAAACATTTCGTTGCAATAATCAAATCCTCGCAGCCGATACATCTCCGCAGGGTTTGAACAGATAAAAAAAGTTAAGGAATCAGGGTGTACATTGAATTTTTTAGCAATAATTTGGTTAAATTGTTCTGTTCTGATACCGCCATCCGCGTCAAAACCATGTTTACAATTATAAAAAAAACGCGTGTAACCCGTAACATTTGTGGACCAATCATTGGTTTCCTCGGACAATGCGCGTTTGAAACGAAACTCATTACCGCGTTTGACGGCTAAAATGTTGTAAATCATGCGCAAACTGGAAAATCCATTTTCTTCCACCCCAATAAAACTCAATTTTAACCGATAAGTCAAAGGTTCTGATTTTACTTTTTCAATCCATTGTACCGTCGGTTGAAAATGTTGTGATTTGCCTTTTCGAGTACTTTTTTCAATATTAAACATATCTCCATACGCCCATAAACTGTATTTTCGCAGATCGTCCTCATCCCAAAAAGAATTCGTTTTAATATCATAATTTTTTGTTAGAAAAAAATTATTTAAATCGCGCCATAAGCCTTCTCGATTGGGGTCATTTTCTAAAAAACGATGGCTTGCAGGACTTATATAAAAAGTAGCAAAACGAGCTAATTCTGCGTCAACCGACGTAATCGGTTCTTTAGTAGAAGTTTGCGCTGTGCCTTTGGGCATCCCAAAAAGTGTTGTGCATAAAAAGATGCAAGAAGTAATTTTTGTAAATTTTGGTATCAAAATCATTGCTATCGTATTTTTTTTATTCCTTTGTAAAAGATTATCAAAATTATAAAATATGTATTTAATAAAAAAATTTTTCAGTATTAATTGTGCGATTTATCCTATAATTTTGTTTAGGCAATTTTATTAAAACAATAAATTGTTTTGCAAAACAAAACAACAATCCATTCTGGCTCCAATTTCAATACCTATATATCCTTCCGTTGGCTTATAGGCAAACGTTGGAATAGCGGCATTGGAGAGCCGATTTTATTTTTAAAATGATGCTACGCGTAAGTGATACGATACTGAATGTTGGATGACGTGGAAATATTGCTCACAGTTTCCAAAAAATCATTTAAATTGAATGCGTTTGAGTTTGGTAAAAGTATTTTCGAATGAGGCAGGTGTACGTATCATGCAGTTTTGAAATATATTAAGTGATATTTTTCCTGCAAAATGGGACAACTCGCAATATTTATAATCAGTCAAGGTTTTCTAACGCTCTTTTTGGGCAAAAGTTTTAAATATTATAAATTTTTTAAATAAATATAAGATGTTTTTATAATAAAACCACGAATTATACGAATTTGCACGAATTATTAGTGAAAATTCGTATAATTCGTGGCATCTTATTTTAAAAATTTCAAAGCATAAACGGCTTTGTATTATGGAATTTGTTTAATAATTAATTGATTATCAATGATAAATGCAACTAAAATACCGATTATGTATGAAACTAAATCAGACCATAAAAATTCAAAGCCTAAAATTAAGCCGCCAAGCTGTGTATGCCGAATCGCCTCTATCCAAGGAGCGTGATACAGTTGTAAAAATTCAATGGAGAAACAAAATATCATTGCGTAAATAATTGATTTTCGATAAATCGTTTGGGGCATCATCATTCTAAATCCGAAATAAATCATTGCCGCCCAAATTGCGTCGCCTACGTAATCGTGTATGAAAGTGCCGTTTGTTGGGTAGTATTGTCTGGATTCGTAGCCAAGGAATAGGGTGAAAAGTGTGGCAAAAAAGTATTTAATGCTGTGTTTCATGGTTTTTTATATTTGGATTAAATGGGATTTTGAGTATGATACTATTGGAACACAGATAATGCAGATTTTACAGATTTACACAGATTTTTTTGAATTTATGCTTGATTGAGAGCATAAATTCAAAAAAAATCTGTGTAAATCTGTAAAATCTGCATTATCTGTGTTCCAATAGTATCATACCTCTTTTATATTCGTGCAATTAATGTTTGATTTCCAAACACTTTTTGGTCGATTTCGACTTCAATTTTAGCATCCAAAGGCAAATAAATATCTACCCGCGAACCAAATTTAATAAATCCAAAATCATCCCCTTGTTTTACTTTATCTCCCGTATTCACATAACAAATAATGCGTTTTGCTAAAGCACCTGCAATCTGGCGCAATAAAATTTCCTTTTTACCATTGTGGAACACAACTGTCGTACGCTCATTCTCCGTCGAAGCTTTGGGATGCCATGCCACTAAATATTTGCCCGCATGATATTTAAAATAGCTAATAGTGCCACTTACAGGATTGCGATTAACATGCACATTCACAGGCGACATAAAAATACTTACTTGAAGTCGCTTATCTTTAAAATATTCATTTTCAACAGTTTCCTCAATAACAACGACTTTGCCATCTGCTGGCGCATAAACTTTGTTATCGTCCATAACTGGAATCGGACGTGCTGGATTTCTAAAAAATTGTAATATCAACCCCAAAAAAACAAGGGATAAAAACAAAAAAATACTAAATAGTATTGGTAAATAATTGTAAACGGCAAGGTTTAAGATTGCCAATGAAATGATGGTAATGAGTATAATCACGTACCCTTCTTTGTGAATCATAGTTAATTAATGAGTTTTTATTAAAAAAATAGATAAAGCATAACAAATGGAATGATAAATAAAAAGGCATCAAATCTATCCAAAAAACCGCCATGTCCTGGCATAAATGAGCCGCTATCTTTCACGCCAACACTGCGTTTTAGCATGGATTCCACCAAATCGCCGATGGTGCCAAAAATACCTACGATACCGCCCAATATCAGCCATTGGACGAGCGAAAGTTTATCTATGTGAAAGGTGTAATGAATCAGTACGCCTGTTAAAACGCAACCGATGAAGCCTGCAATGGTACCTTCCCACGTTTTTTTAGGCGAAATGCGCGGTAATAGAGGCGTTTTTCCGATTTTTGAACCAATCAAATATGCCCAAGTATCGTTTGACCAAGTCAATAATAGGATGCCAAATATTAATCGTTCATTATATTGGTAATAAATCGATAAGAGCAATGCAAAAGGTACTCCAATATATAAAATGCCTGTTGTCAATGCGCCAATATTTTGAAAGGGTTGCGCGGATTGAGCCGCTAATTCGAGGATTATCCAAATAAAGATTAAGAAAAATAGAAATAAAAAGGGTTTTAATTCCCCAGATGCGTATGAAGCCGAAATTAAATAGGGAATTGTGCCTATCCCTACTGCTAAAATACGGCGCAAGGAATAAAATAACCCATCTTTGGACATTAACATCCCTGTTAATTCCCAAAGGCAACCGCCTGTGATGATTGCGAATAACCCTTTGAATGTCAATTCGTTACAGAAAAGACCGAATAACATGACTGCGGCAAAAATAGTGGCAGTCACAGCGCGTTGTTGGAAACCTGTCATAAGAACATTTCGCTTTGATTTCCTGCAAAGATAAATTTAAACTGTTTTTTATACGCATCTTTTGAAATAAATTTTATAATATTGCCCTAAAATCAACGCGCCAAAATGAATCGTCGTCAATTTTCTACTTTTTTATGGAATGGTTTGGTGGTTGCACCTTTCGTTGGTTGCAGCGTAAATCGTTCATTATCAAGTACTTTCATTGGTAATTCAATAGATTCTGCTAATATGTTTCCGAAAATTATTAAACCGAATCGCCTTCAATTAGGGGATACGATTGGTGTTATTGCGCCGTCGAGTGCTTTGCCTGAACATGTGTTAAATCGGGCATTGACGAATTTACAAAATCTGGGTTTCAAGCTCAAAGAGGGCAAACATATTCGAGCAATGCGCGGTTATCTTGCGGGAACGGAGCAAGAACGCCTCGAAGATTTACATAATATGTTTGCGGATCCGACGGTGAAAGGGATATGGTGTTTGCGCGGTGGTTATGGCGCGGCACGTTTGTTGCCCGATTTGGATTTTAAATTGATTAAAAAAAATCCAAAAGTGTTTATTGGTTACAGCGATATTACGGCATTGCATGTTGCGATGGCGGAGAAAACGGGGTTGGTCACTTTTCACGGACCCGTTGGCACGTCGGATTACAATGATTATACTTTAAATCATCTGAAAAATGTATTGATAAACCCGACGGCTCCTTATAAAATTGAATTAGCAGAGGAAAATCTCAAAAAAGAGAGCAATTTGTTTAAAACAGAGGTCATTTCGGCAGGAAAAGTGCGCGGACGGCTTACGGGAGGCAATCTTTCGTTGTTAAGTTCGGCGGCAGGAACGCCTTTTGCGGTTAAAAGTTTTGCTGGAAAAATTGTTTTTATGGAAGATATTGATGAGCGTCCGTATCGAGTGGATAGGATGTTGACGCAATTATTGCAATCGTCCGATTTGAAAAAAGCGGCGGGCATTGCGCTGGGCATTTTTGATGGTTGTAACCCGAATAAGGATGAAAATTCCTTGTCCTTGATGGAATGTTTTCAAGATAGATTGGGCAATTTGGGCATTCCTGTTATTTATGGATTGTCCTTTGGGCATATTGGGCATCAATTTACTTTGCCGATGGGCATTGAAACTGAATTGGATACATATAATAAAACTTTAACATTTTTAGAAACTGCTGTTCGATAACCTAATATATGATATATTTTCGATACTAATTTTTGGAACACATAGGGACATAGGGGACATAGATTTTTTTGGAACACATAGGGACATAGGACACATAGCTTTTTTTGAAACCATGGGAACTAAAAGATTGATAATTAATAATTAATAATTAAAAAAATCTATGTGTCCTATGTCCCTATGTGTTCCAAAAAAACCTATGTCCCCTATGTCCATATGTGTTCCAAAAAAATCTATGTGTCCGATGTCCCTATATGTTCCAAATGTATCGTAATAATAAAATTGCATCAAATCACATTTTTTATTGCTAAAAAAAAGTAGAATGGAAAAACGCTTAAAAGCGTTTCTAAAAACGATACCGAACATTGCCAAATACCTTACGGCAATTGCTGCTGTGACAGCATTAAGTTTTTTATTTCCGACGAATGCCAAATTTAAATATCGTTTTTCGGAAGGGCAAGTTTGGTTATATGATGACCTCTCTGCGGCGACCGATTTTGCGATTCAGAAATCGAAAAAAGAATTGGAGGAAGAAAGAGTCTTGTTGGAAAAAGAATTTTCGCCTTTTTACGAAATAGATTTGGAAGTCATTGGGGAACGAAAAAAAATGTTTCATGCCATGTTTGAAGAACAGTTAAAAATGGCTCGACGGGATGGACAATTTCCAGATGTGTTGCGCAATGCCAACAAATATCAAGATTATGGCAATTATATTACCGAAAAATTGTTAAAAAAAGGGATTTTAAAACAAGATACGTTTACCAAAAGTAAAGATAAAGACTTTGTTATCAATCTTTTACGAGGGAACACGGCGGAAAAACAAACGCTTCAAAATATCCTTACGCCGAATAAAGTGAAAGATTTTTTAAATGATTCTCTCATAAACCGTTTCAAAGAATCTGAATTTTTATATCCGTTATTGGAATCGGTTTTAACGCCCAATCTCGCCGTCAATGCGGAGAAAACCAAGCAATTAAAACAAGAACAATTAGATAATATCGCCATTGCGCGCGGGAAAGTGACAAAAGGAGAATTAATCGTTGCGAAAAGCAGCATTATTACGCCCAATGTTTATCAAAAATTGGTTTCGTATAAAGAACAATATGAGTCGGATAATATTTCTCATAGAAAATATTATTTGGTATTAACGGGCTATTGTCTGTTAACGAGCATGATATTATTGCTTTTTTTATTATATTTGCGTTTTCATCTTCCAGATGCATTTCTCAAATTGCGCTGGACTGTTTTTCTGATTGGATGGGTACTCATGTACGCTTTTTTGACTTATGGCATCAAAGCCGCCGAAGTTTTACACCTATATATGGTACCTTTTTGCATCGCGCCTATCGTGATTCGCAGTTTTCACGGGCGGGAATTGGCGATGGTAACGCATACGGTTGTGATTTTAATTATTGGTTTAATTCACGCGCCGGGGTATGAATTTATCTTGTTGCAATTGATGACTGGATTTGCCGCGATTTTCAGCAGGACGCAAACTCGTTATTGGCGTAATTTTTTTAAACATATTTCATTTATAACGCTTATTTATGGCATTGGTTATCTTTGTTTATCGCTGATTGAGGAGAGTAATTGGGGCAATATCAATTGGACGGTTTTTATTTGGCTTTCCTTGAACGGTTTTTTAACGCTTTTGGCGTATCCATTGATTCCGTTATTTGGCAATTTTTTTGGATTTGATTCGGATATTGCCTTAGCGGAGTTGTCGGATTTGAATCATTCTTTATTAAAATCGCTCAGTTTGAACGCCCCTGGAACGTTGCAACATTCGCTTCAAGTCGCTAATTTAGCAGAACCTGCGGCAACGGTTATTGGTGCAAATGCGTTATTGGTAAAAGTGGGTGCGTTATATCACGATGTGGGTAAAACCCTTAAACCAACGTATTTCATTGAAAATCAATCGGGTATCAACCCGCATACGCAAATAACGGCTTTAGAAAGTGCGCAAATTATTTTGGAACATGTTACGGAAGGGGTGAAATTGGCTCGAAAAAATGGGCTTCCAGAAGTGATTATTCAATTTATTCAAACGCATCACGGGACAACGTTGGTCGAGTTTTTTTATAATAAGCATGTAAAAGAAGGCGGAGATCCTGTAGAAGATAAAACAAAATTTCAATATGTGGGACCCTTGCCAAGCACGAACGAACAGACGATTTTAATGCTTGCGGATAGTTTGGAAGCGGCAACAAAAAGTTTGCGTGAAAAAACAAGTGATAATATTGACCAATTGACGGAACGAATCATTGCAGAGAAAATTGCGAATGGTCAATTAGCGCATTCGCCGCTTACATTTGAGGCGTTGGAGAAATGTAAAGTTGTTTTTAAAGCAACTTTGAAAAGTATTTATCATGTGCGGGTGGAATATCCTGCGGCTAAGACGAATACAATTGCTTAAGAACGTGAAAATTGGGAAAATTGGAATTAGGATTAAATGAGATTTTTTTGGGATGAAATGGGATTGATTTTTAAGATTTATTGGATAGATACATTGTGATACGAATCGATGTACGGATTTCACGGATTTCACCGATTCGTACGGATTTTTTTTTTGTCTAAAACCAAGCATTTGGGTTCTAAAAATCTGTATAAATCCGTGAAATCCGTTGAATCCGTACATCAATTCGTATCACAATGTATCAATGTATCCATCCAATGAATCTTAAAAAATCAATCCCATTTAATCCTAAAAAAATCTGATTTAATCCTAATTCCAGCGTACCACATAAATAGCTTAATTTCAATGTAAAATACATGACATATTTAAATAATATATTTAAAATAATATGGCATCCATTCGGTAAAACAATGGATTTACTCACAAGTCGCATGAAAAGGATGGATTTATACTTAGTCAAATCTTTTATACCGCCTTTTTTTGTTGCCTTTTGTATTGCGTTATTTGTGTTAGTGATGCAATTTTTATGGGTCTATATTGACGAAATCATGGGAAAAGGGTTAACCATTTTCGAGTTAACGGAGTTGGTTTTTTACCTTTCGATGACGATGGTGCCGAACGCGCTCCCATTAGGAGTCTTGATTTCGAGCGTCATGGTGCTCGGTAATTTGGCGGAACGATATGAATTAGCGGGTTTGAAATCGGCGGGAATTTCATTGATGCGCATCATGCGTCCTTTGGCAATTACCGCTTTTATCATTGCATGTAGTTCTCTTTTCGTGGCGGATAGAGTGATTCCTTGGGCAAATTTGCAATTTCACTCTCGTTTTTACGACATTCGGAAGGCAAAACCGACGCTTTCCTTTGAAGAAAACGTGTTTAATGATGAATTTCAAGATTACACAATGCGCATTGGCAAAAAAAGTGCGGATGGTCGTCATTTAAAGGATGTGATGATTTATGGCAATCAAAGCAGTGGCAATGCCGATTTGGTCAATCAAATCATGGCAAAAAATGGAGAAATGTTTACGACAAAAGACCGTCAATATATTGTTATGAACTTAAAAGACGGGGTTCAATACCAAGAAACCTCGAATAATCGAGATGGAATTCGACATTATCCTTTTGTAAGAATCAAATTCAAATCGTGGCAAAAAATATTTGATTTAACGCAATTTGAAAGGCAGAATACGGATAAAAGGTTGTTTGAAGGGCATCAGAAAATGCTTACGACGAGTCAGTTGCGGCGAGCGATTGATTCTATTGAACGAGTGGGGTATCGCGGGCGTTGTATGGAATTGAAAGTCAATACTTTAGATTATTATCGGGCA
Source organism: Bacteroidota bacterium (assembly GCA_039795795.1). Taxonomy (GTDB): domain Bacteria; phylum Bacteroidota; class Bacteroidia; order Chitinophagales; family Saprospiraceae; genus JAAFJT01. The sequence goes on from JBDKKX010000115.1 coordinate 9,854, forward strand.
TTTAAACGAAAAGCGGTTGAAACGGCTGCGCCCAGTGTGGGCAATGTAAGCATGACTTCCGTGACCACAACTAAAACGGACACAGTAAAACGGACGGCAGATAGTGTCCCTAAACCGCAAAACGCGCTTCAAAAACTAAGTCAGCGACAGGCAAAATTCATGGATTCTTTGTCGGAAGTCCGTTTGAAGGAAACGCCTTTTGCTAAAAATGGGACTCCAACAGGTGCAACTGCCATTCTAAGCACGCAGGTTGCGAAACCTTCTAAATGGTATGTTTCGCAATTTGATTCGATTGATTTGGTTCCTTCCGAGCAAAAAGGCATGATTCGCAATCGGGCGGAATCCTATACACGGGGTGTTCAAAGCAATATTGAATCGGCAATCCAATCTTTGTCGATTACAAGTAAATCTTTGTCAAAATTTATATACGAATTGCATTTGAAATATAGTATTGCAGCGATTTGTTTCATATTTTTGTTCGTGGGCGCGCCGATGGGAGCGATTGTGCAAAAAGGTGGATTTGGTTATCCGATTTTGGTGGCGATTTTCTTTTTTATGCTGTATATGATTGCCATGATTTATTGTAAAAATTTAAATGATGTGCAAGCAGTGCCCGCGATTTGGGCAGCATGGATTCCCTGTTTAGTCATGTTGCCGATGGGGGGCATTTTGACATGGCGTGCGATGAATGATTATAAAATTTTACAAATTGATTTTTCAAAATGGATTCCAAAGCGATTTAGGCAATCATAGTTTGTTTTTCGACACAGATTATGCAGATTGGACGAGGTTTACACGGATTTTTGTAAGTTTTTAACAAAAATCTGTGTAAATCTCGTCCAATCTGCATAATCTGTGTCAAAAAGTATTTCTATCTCGTACAGAAGCAATTATTTTAATTAAAAATTAAAACAATATGAAGACCATTCAAGGACCCGCTATTTTTTTAGCACAATTTATGGGCAATGAAGCCCCGTTTAATTCGCTGGATACCATTGCGGATTATATGAGTCATTTAGGTTATAAAGGTGTCCAATTACCAACTTGGGATGCCCGCGTGATTGACCTGCATACAGCCGCAGAAAGTAAAACTTATTGCGATGAACTTAAAGGCAAGTTAGCGGATAAAGGATTGGTTATCACGGAGTTATCAACGCACCTGCAAGGTCAATTAATGGCTTCGCATCCTGCTTACAATGCGATTTACGACGGTTTCGCGCCCGCAGAAGCGCATGGCAATGAAAAAAAACGCCGCAAATGGGCAGAACAACAACTCATTTATGCCGCAAAAGCGTCTAAAAATTTAGGGTTAACTTCGCATGTTGGTTTTTCGGGTGCCTTGGCTTGGCCTTTTTTATACCCATGGCCTCAGCGTCCTGCGGGCATGATTGAAACGGCATTTAAAGAATTGGCAAAACGTTGGAAACCGATTTTGAATGTTTTTGACGAATGCGGTGTCGATTATTGTTATGAATTGCATCCGGGCGAAGACCTTTTTGATGGTACGACGTTTGAAATGTTTTTAAGTTATCTCAAAGGGCATCCTCGCGCCTGTATCAATTATGATCCAAGCCATTTTGTACTGCAATGTTTGGATTATTTGGCATTTATCGACCTTTACCACGATAGAATCAAGGCTTTTCATGTAAAAGATGCTGAATTTAATGCTTCTGGACGGCAAGGCGTTTACAGTGGCTATGCGAATTGGGCAAATCGGGCGGGGCGTTTTCGGTCTTTGGGAGATGGACAGGTTGATTTTAAAGGTATTTTTTCCAAATTATCTCAATATGGTTATGATGGTTGGGCGGTTTTAGAGTGGGAATGCTGCATTAAATCGTCGGCACAAGGGGCGGCGGAAGGCGCACCTTTCATTAAAAACCATCTTATTGAGGTAACGGAAAGGGCATTTGACGATTTTGCAAGTGCGGGTACGGAC